>JAIENH010000092.1 GCA_019751475.1 Cyclobacteriaceae bacterium | reverse complement strand
GGTGCAGTTGTACGACACGCTTCGTCTGCTGATCAATGGCAAGGCGCGTTCGCTCGATGTGCCAGGCATTCAGCAATCGCTAAGGGGCATCAACCAAAACATGGTGCACTTTCTTGAAAACCATGATGAGCAGCGCATTGCCTCACCGTTTTTTATTGGCGATCCATGGAAAGCCCTTCCGGGAATGGTGGTGAGCGCTACGATCGACAAGGGTCTGGTGATGATTTACTTTGGTCAGGAAGTAGGCGAGCCCGGCTCAGGTGCCGAGGGCTTTGGCGGAGAAGACGGCCGCACTACTATTTACGATTATTGGGGTGTGCCCGAACATCAGAAGTGGGTGAATGACAAGAAATTTGATGGCGGACGACTGAGCGATGAGCAGAAACAATTACGGCAGTTTTATAGCGACCTGTTAACCTTGGCACGAAGCAACCAGGCGCTTGCCCAAGGGGACTACGCTGACCTGACTGCGAGCAATGTGGCTTCGTCTAACATCTCTGATCGCATCGTAGCTTTTGCGCGAGCACAAGGGGAAGAGAAGCTTGTTATCATTGCTGGATTCAACAGCAAACCAGAGCGGGTGAAGATTACCCTCACACCGGAAGCAATTAGTCTATTAGGTCTTACTTCGGGTGCTGCTTACATCGGTCGTGATCTGCTTCGCAGTGGCAGCGAGGTCGGTTTGTCGGCTGATTATTCTTTTGAAATTGACGTGCCCCCGTTTAATTCATTTATCCTTAAAATCAAGTAACACCCAAGCATGAAGAAATTCTACACCTTTACGCTGGCCATTTGTCTACTGGTATCATGCCAAACGAGTGAACCAAAAAAGGATGCCTGGCCCAACGGAGTGAATTACGAAATATTTGTACTGGCCTTTGCCGATGGCAACGGTGATGGAAAAGGCGACCTGAAAGGGCTCACGGCCCGCTTAGATTACCTGCAAGACCTAGGTGTGGGCGGTGTGTGGCTCATGCCCATCATGCCTTCCCCATCGTATCACAAATACGATGTTACGGATTACAAAGGCATTCATCCTGACTATGGTACTGTTGAGGATTTCAAAAAGTTTGTAGAGGAAGCTCACAAGCGAAACATTCAGGTAATCATCGACATGATCATGAACCACACTGGCTCAGATCACCCGTGGTTTCAGGAGGCGATTAAAGGAAAAGGAAATCCGTATCGCGACTATTATGTGTGGGCCAACAAAGACTCTATATCAGAAGCTATTTCCAAAAAAGAGATTTCACTAGACAGCGATAACATTCAGCAGTGGCACCCTGTGGGTGATGACGAAAAAGGAGAACATTATTACGGATACTTCATTGGGGGCATGCCCGACTTGAATTTTGATAATCCGAAAGTAAAAGACGAATTCATTGACATTGGCAAATTCTGGCTCAATGAAATGGGCGTGGATGGATTTCGTCTCGATGCTGCGAAGCATATTTTTCCAACCGATCGCGCCACGGATAATCATGCATTTTGGATATGGTTCCGCGAAGAGATGACAAAGATCAAACCTGACGTGTATTTGGTAGGAGAGGTGTGGTCGAAGGCTGAAGAGGTGGCACCGTATCTCAAAGGCCTGCCGGCCCTGTTTAATTTTGATATGGGCTATGCCATCACGTCTGTGGTACAACAAGGCAAAGACACTATTGACCTGGTGAAGCGCTACAAAGATATCAACGATTACTACCGGTCAATTACTCCGGATTATGTTGATGCAACCTTCTTAAAGAACCACGATCAAAACAGAATTTTGTCAGAATTGGATGACAACGAGCAGAAAGCGCGCGTAGCTGCTTCTATTCTGTTCACACTTCCGGGCACTCCCTACATTTATTATGGTGAGGAGATCGGTATGAAAGGGAAGAAGCCGGACGAATACATTCGTGAGCCATTTATCTGGGATGAGGATGGTAAAGACCCTATGCAAACGAAATGGGAGGAGCCGAAGTACTCTACTTCCGCTACTGTAAAGCCGCTGAGCCTTCAGAAGAATGATCCGTTATCGCTCATGAATTATTACAAGCGATGGATTGCTTACCGAAATGGAAGTGATGTGATGACGATCGGCACCTTATCTCCATCACCGTTTAAAATTACCGAAGTGGTAAGCATGATCCGCTCGCTGGGAGAATCCAAGAGGTTAGCATTGCACAATATTTCAGATGTGGAAGTAACGGTATCACTGGCTGAGGCAGGTGAGTTCTCTGCTGTTGAGTTTTCAACAGCCGAAGGAATTGTAATTGCTGACAACGCCATTAAAATTCCAGCCCATCATTCTGTCGTTTTAACTAATTCCAAATGACCAACGGAAAATTACGCGTACTCATTGAACATATTCAGCCTCAGGTAGACGAAGGACTTTATCCCGCCAAGCGCACCGTGGGCGAACGTGTCGATATAACGGCTCATATTTTTGGCGATGGCCACGATCACATTCGTGCCGAAGTGGTCTACCGGTTTGGCAAGCAAGGTGAGTGGACGAGTGTAGAGATGCAACCCACCGTAAACGATGAGTGGCGAGCGTCTTTTAACGCTACGCAGAAGGGTAGCTACTTCTTCAAAGTACGCGCGTGGATTGATCACTTCGACACGTGGTATGACGGATTCAAAAAGAAAGCTTCCGCGAATGTGGATGTGAAGACCGAGTTGATGGAGGGTGCAGAATTTTTGCGGGCCGTGGCTGGTGATGACTCCAAAGTAATAGCGCTCGCGAAAAAATTAGAAGACACAAAGAGCTACAAAGCCGCAGTAGATACGGTGCTAAGCCCTGATTTTGGCAGAGTGGTGCATGAAAAGCCACTGCGCCAAAATGAAACCGTATCCGAGAAAGAATTTGAAGTGCGTGTTGAGCATGCCAAAGCTTTGTATAGTACGTGGTATGAACTCTTCCCGCGCTCGAGTTCCTTACAAGCTGGTAAGCATGGCACGTTTGCTGACACCATCAAACTTCTGCCTCGTGTGGCAGCCATGAACTTTGATGTGTTATACATGCCGCCCATTCACCCGATCGGCAAAGTGAACCGCAAAGGCAAGAACAACAATGTGAAATCCCTTCCGGGTGAACCCGGTTCACCGTGGGCCATCGGCAGCGATGAGGGTGGACACAAAGCCGTTCACAAAGAACTTGGCACACTCGAAGATTACAAGCGCCTGATTAAGGAAGCGAAGAAATTCAACATTGATATTGCTTTGGATCTGGCTTTTCAATGTGCGCCCGATCATCCGTATGTGAAGGAGCATCCGGAGTGGTTCAAGCAGCGGCCAGATGGCACTATTCAATATGCAGAGAATCCACCCAAAAAATATCAGGACATCTATCCGTTTAACTTTGAAACGGATCAGTGGCAGGAATTGTGGGAGGAGCTAAAGTCGGTGATCTTTTATTGGATCGAGCAAGGCGTCACCATCTTCCGGGTAGACAATCCTCACACCAAGCCGATTCCATTTTGGCAGTGGGCCATTGCCGAGGTGAATAAAAAATATCCTGATGTCATTTTCCTGTCGGAAGCATTTACGCGACCGAAGGTGATGGCATCGCTCGCAAAGATTGGATTCACACAATCGTATACGTATTTCACGTGGCGCGTGAGTAAGCAAGAGATTGTTGAGTACATGACTGAGTTGGTGAATGGCCCTTCACGGAATTATTTCCGCCCTAACTTCTGGCCCAACACACCCGACATTTTGCCGTGGCATCTGCAACATCAAGGCGAGAATATTTTCATTATTCGTTTAGCACTTGCGGCCACGCTCTCCGCCAGCTATGGCATTTACGGGCCCCCGTATGAATTTTATGAAAACGCACCGGTAGAAGGCCGTGAGGAATATTACAACTCTGAAAAGTACGAAGTGCGTACCTACGATTGGCGCAAGACCAATCGCATGACCGACATCATCACGCTGATTAACAAAGCTCGCAAGGAAAATCCAGCATTGCAGTCCACGTGGAATATGCAGTTTTGCTCGGTTGAAAATCCGAACTTGATTGCATTTCTGAAAGCAACAGATGATCTCTCAAATGTGATCATGGTAGTGGTTAACCTCGACCAGCACACCAAGCAATCGGGTTATATTCAAGTGCCCAAGGAGGCCTTGCGCCTTTCAAATAAAATAAATCTGAAATTGAATGACCTGATCACCGGTGAGCATTACACCTGGACGCAGGAGTGGAATTACGTGGAGTTGGAACCGAGTAAGATGCCATTTCACTTGTTTAAGGTTGACATACACGAATCTCAAATGTAAATGGCCTCGTCAGTAAAAAATAATCCGCTCTGGTTTAAGGATGCCGTATTTTATGAATTGAGTGTTCGCTCATTTTATGATAGCAATGGCGATGGCATCGGAGATTTTCAAGGGCTCATTCAGAAGTTAGATTATCTGGAAGATCTCGGCATCAACACCATCTGGCTGCTTCCCTTTTATCCGTCTCCGCTCAAAGATGATGGTTTTGATATCACCGAGCATTGCGACATTCATCCTGACTATGGTACGCTGGCCGACTTCAAAGCATTTTTAAAAGAAGCTCAGCGCAGGGGCATTCGCGTAATTACCGAGTTGATTCTGAACCACACCTCTGACCAGCATACATGGTTTCAGAAATCCAGAAAGGCGAGGGCTGGCTCACGCTATAAAGATTATTATGTGTGGATCGACACACCCGATAAGTATAAGGAAGCACGTGTGATGTTTTCGGATGAGGAGTCTTCCAATTGGTCGTGGGATCAGGAAGCGAAAGCTTACTATTGGCATCGCTTCTATCGTCACCAGCCGGAATTAAACTTCGACAACCCGGAAGTGCAGTTGGAGATCATCAAGACGGCCGACTTTTGGTTGAAGATCGGGGTGGATGGCTTTCGATTGCCGTCTGTGCCATTTTTATTTGAAGAAGAAGGCACCAGTTGTGAAAACCTCCCGCAGACGCATGACTTCCTTAAGAAGCTTCGTTCGCACATTGATAAAGAATACAAAGACCGGATTCTAATTGCTGAAGCGAACTTGTGGCCTGAAGATGCAGCGTCATACTTTGGTGATGGCAAGGAGTGTCACATGAATTTCAATTATCCGCTGATGCCGCGGTTGTTCCTGGCATTGCGGACAGAAGACAGCTACCCCATCATCGACATCATGGAGCAAACCCCGGAGACACCACCCAACAGTCAGTGGGCGTTGTTTCTGCGCAACCATGATGAGATCGGACTTGAGATGGTGACGGAGGAAGAGAAGGATTATTTATTCAAAGCCTACGCCAACGATCCACAGACAAAACACAACCTTGGCATTCGCAGGCGACTGGCGCCCTTGATGGGCAACGACAGGCGCAAGATTGAATTGCTTTATACCATTTTATTTTCCCTTCCGGGAACTCCGGTGCTTTATTATGGTGATGAGATCGGTATGGGCGATAATGTTTACCTGGGCGACCGCTTTGGCATTCGCACCCCCATGCAGTGGAACATGAATTTGAATGCAGGATTTTCTACGGCTAATCCGCAGAAGTTATACCTGCCTATTATTTCCGACCCAGTGTATCGCTCGGAGTCGGTGAACGTGACTACCCAAGATGAAAACCCTTCGTCATTGCTATGGTGGGTAAAGAATGTGCTCGCCATGCGCAAGCGCCTTAGTGTGTTTGGTCGGGGAGATTTGAAATTTATTGAAAGTACTAATGCCAAGGTGATCTGTTTTGCGCGCAGCTATGAAAAGCAGCGCATCATTGTAGTGGCCAACCTCTCTCAATTTTCACAAGCTGCAACTTTCAACTTGGCGGAGTACAAAGATTGTGACATCACAGAGGCCTTCAGCCAAAACCGCTTCATGAGCGTAGGCGAAGGTGACTATACCATTACCATTGGTCCGTACGGCTACTTCTGGTTCCAGGTGGATGACCAGGAGAAAAAGGAACCTGCCGGTGCAAGCGGAGAATTACAGTTGTTCAAGACCGATTCATCGTGGGAAAAAGTATTCAATCACTATGATGAGGTCAGGGCCTTTGAGCGGAAAATATTGCAACCGTTCATGAAGAAGTGCCGGTGGTTTGGTGGCAAAGCCAAAGTCATCAGCAAGATGAGCATCCACAAAGTAATACCACTCAAGGTGGAAGGCTCCACACATTTTCTCACCATCATTGAGGTGCACTATGTGCAGCGCCTGCCGGAGTTGTATTTCTTACCGCTCACATTTGTACCATCCGAAGTATTGTTGGAACGAATTGAATACACAGCGCAGAGCGTTGTTTGCCGCGCAGAAATTCAAAATAAGACGGGCTTCATCTTGGACAGCAGTTACGATCGAGTCTTCCGCGACTATCTCTTCGCCAGCATGGAGAAAGAAGTGAAAGTGAAGGATGGCGAAGGGATTTTGGAATTCAACGCAAGCGTATTCTCCCGCATTGTAGCTGACAAAGTGGAGTCAAAGATATTGAAAGCCGACAGCAGCAATACGGCTATTCTCTACAATGATCAGTACTTCTTTAAGTTTTATCGAAAGATAGAAAAGGAGATAAATCCGGATTTGGAGATTGCGCGCTTCTTGTCAGAAACCACCAGCTTTAAGAACAGCCCCAAATATTCCGGCAGCGTGGAGTATCGCGATGAAGAAGGTAAGACGATCGTCTTTGGCTTGCTTCAGGAAAAAGTGGACAACCAGGGCGATGCATGGAACATGACCATCGACTCGGTAGGACGGTTTTACGAGCGCGTGATGGCCAAGGCCAAGAAAGAGAAATTGCCCAAGTTGCTAAACAAGCCAGCCATTGCTTTTGAAGAGGCGCCTGAGCTGTTGCAAGAGTTTATCGGCAGAGGTTTTTACGAACGCGTGGTACGCCTCGGTCAACGTACTGCCGAAATGCACTTAGCCCTCGCTTCTGACACGAGCAATCCGGCCTTCGCTCCCGAATATTTTACCAGCAACTATCAGCGGTCATTGTATTCTTCCTTGCGGAAGCTATTGAAAGACAGGTTCAAGTTGTTGCGCCAGTCGATGAACAAGTTAAACGATGACACTCGCCAGATAGCCGAGCGCGTACTCGCTATGGAAGAAGGCATACTTGACTGCTTCAGTGAGATTTACAAAGTTCGAATACAAGCCATCAAGACGCGCATCCATGGCGACTATCACCTTGGCCAGGTACTTTTCACGGGAAAGGATTTTATCATCATCGACTTTGAAGGCGAGCCAGGTTTTAGTTTCAGCGAGAGAAGGTTGAAGAAGAGCCCCTACAAAGATGTAGCCGGAATGATGCGGTCATTTCACTACGCGGCTTTCGGGAAAATTTTATTGAACGAAAATTATCGTGCGCAAGACCTGCAGGTGCTAGAATCATGGGCAGAGCAGTGGCAGCATTACGTGGGTCGTTTTTACCTTGGTGCATACATGGAGAAGATGGGGCTCGGAACAGAATTGCCCTACGAAGATGATGTCCTCATCCGCACGTATCTCATCGAAAAGGCTGTGTATGAATTGGGCTATGAACTCAACGGCCGTCCTGACTGGACGGTGATACCGTTGCGCGGTATTGAATACCAGGTGAGTCGGTACTTTATGGAAAAAGAAAACAGGAAGAAAAAATAGGTGGTCGGTACTTAACAATCAGAAGCATTATGGGAAAGAAAGAGGTATCCAAAAAGAAGTCAGCGACAGAAGAAGGATTTAGTCTTCTCACCGATTTCGACATCCATCTTTTCCGTTCAGGAAAACATTTTAAGCTCTACGAAAAACTTGGGGCACACTTGGCCGAACACAAAGGCAAGGAAGGTACTTACTTTGCTGTTTGGGCACCCAACGCGCGTGCTGTCTCTGTGATTGGAAATTTTAATCATTGGAACAACAACGTGCACAAGCTCAATCCCCGTTGGGATGAGTCCGGTATTTGGGAGGGCTTCTTTACAGATGTTCAGAAGGGCGAAGCATACAAATATGCAATCCACTCCAACACAGGCGAGTACCTGGAAAAAGCAGATCCCTTTGCTTTCTATGCTGAGATCGCACCCAAGACAGCCTCTATTGTGTGGGATGCAGAGCATGCTTGGAAAGATGCCTCCTGGCTGGAAGATCGAAAAAAATTAACGGGAAAGACGCGACCATATTCGGTGTATGAAGTTCACATCGGCAGTTGGCGCAGAAAATTGGAAGACGGAAATCGTTCGCTTTCGTACGGTGAATTGGCCAATGAGTTGGTAGGCTATGTGAAGGACATGGGCTTCACGCACGTGGAGTTTTTGCCGATCATGGAGCATCCTTTTTTTGGATCGTGGGGCTATCAGTTGACTGGCTACTTTGCACCCACCAGTCGGTTTGGCTCGCCAGAAGATTTCATGCATCTCGTAGATGCCTTCCACGCTGCCGGCATCGGTGTGATACTCGATTGGGTACCTTCGCATTTTCCTGGTGATGCTCATGGCCTTTTCAAATTTGATGGCACACATCTGTACGAACATGCCGATCCCCGCAAGGGATTTCACCCTGACTGGAGCAGTTATATCTACAACTACGGTCGACCAGAAGTGCGAGCGTTTCTCATCAGCAATGCCATGTTTTGGCTGGAGCGATTTCACATTGATGGGCTCCGTGTAGATGCCGTTGCCTCCATGTTGTATTTGGATTATTCGCGCAAAGCGGGTGAATGGATACCGAATGAATATGGTGGAAATGAAAATATCGAATCCATTTCCTTCCTCAAAGAATTTAATGAAACGGTGTACGGCACCTTTCCGGATGTGGTAACCATCGCGGAGGAATCTACCGCCTGGTCAGGTGTGTCGCGGCCAACGTACTTGGGTGGCCTTGGCTTTGGGCAAAAGTGGATGATGGGCTGGATGCACGATACACTACGGTATTTCAAGACCGATCCGGTACATCGCAAGTACCATCAGAATGATATTACATTCAGCATCATGTATGCCTTTACGGAAAACTTTATGCTGCCACTTTCACACGATGAAGTGGTGCATGGTAAGGGTTCACTCATTGGGCGCATGCCAGGTGATGAATGGAAAAAATTTGCGAATCTGCGACTGTTGTATGGATATATGTTCACGCACCCTGGCACCAAGCTGCTGTTTATGGGCGGGGAGTTCGGGCAGACAGCCGAATGGAATCATGACCGCAGCCTTGACTGGCACCTTACGGGATATGATTATCACAAAGGTGTGATGCGATTGATGCAAGATGTAAACAAGTTATATGCTTCCGAGCAGGCATTGTATCAGTATCCATTTGATAATCGCGGCTTTGAATGGTTAGATTATGGCGATCGTGAAAACAGCGTGATCATTTTCATGCGGAAAGGTGAGAAGCCAGAAGATGCTCTTGTGGTAGTTTGCAATTTCACTCCTGAGCCCCGTCCACTGTACAGGGTAGGAGTGCCGGCACGCGGAACCTGGAAAGAAATTTTCAATTCGGATGACTTGAAGTACAGCGGCAGCGGATTGCTCAACCAATCACTGATGAGCACTTCGCCTGTGAAATATCATGGGCGCGATTATTCTGTCACTATCAATTTGCCGCCCCTGGCGGTATCGGTGTTAAAGCTGCACGAGGAAGTCAAAGAATTTGAAATCGGCAGCTAGTCTTTTGTTTGAACCATTTACTTTTTAAACGCACCTCCCTTGGCCACTACGAATAAATTCATTTGCATACACGGACATTTTTATCAGCCGCCTCGTGAAAACGCCTGGCTGGAAGTGATCGAGGTGCAAGACAGTGCCCACCCTTACCATGACTGGAATGAGCGCATCAGCGCGGAGTGCTATGCACCCAACACAGCATCACGCATTCTTGACCGGGT
>JAIENH010000492.1 GCA_019751475.1 Cyclobacteriaceae bacterium | reverse complement strand
AATTGCCATTACTTCAACATTTTAGAGACAAACTATTGCTTGAGTTGATAAGCTACACGCTCGCCACCATCTTCTCAATAATACCATCTACTGACACCACGTACTGTTCGGGATTTGCAATCCCGAACCCGGACAAAATGGATTTAAATCCACTTTATCTGTCATTCGACATTACAAATGTCGAACAGATTCGAGTGCTGATGGTGGGGTTCGGGATAGCAATGTTCCGCAGAGCCAAGGAGAATTAGAGCCATTACTTCAACATTCAAAAATTAGCCTTCGGCATTCAAACCTCTGCACTCTAAATGTAAGTTTGAAGTATGAGTGCAGAATGTTGAATAGCGAATTGCAATTACTTCAACATTTTAGAGACAAACTATTGCTTGAGTTGGTAAGCTACACGCTTGCCACCATCTTCTCTATAATACCATCTACTGACATACCTTCGGCTTCAGCTTTGAAGTTGCGCACGATGCGGTGACGCAACACGGCCGCGGCCACTGCCCGCACATCTTCGATGTCAGGAGAATATTTGCCATTGAGCAGTGCATTGCACTTAGCACCCAACACCAAAAACTGGGAGGCACGCGGGCCCGCTCCCCACTCCAGGTAATCGTTGGCCAGCTTGGAGCCATTCGTTCCCGGGCGGGTGAGGTGGCTCAGCTTCACGGCAAACTCCACCACGTTGTCGGCAATGGGTACACGCCTAACCAGATGTTGGAAATACTGAATGTCTTCGGCCGTCAATACTTTTCCTACCGAAGCCATATCATCGGCTGTAGTCATTTTTACAATGTCCAGTTCTTGCTGGTAGGTGGGGTAATCAAGAAAAATATTAAACATGAAGCGGTCTAGCTGCGCTTCGGGCAGCGGGTAGGTACCCTCCTGCTCAATGGGGTTTTGCGTAGCGAGCACGAAGAAAGGCCTTGGCAAATCGTAACGCCTGCCAGCAATGGTTACCGAGTACTCTTGCATGGACTCTAACAAAGCCGCCTGTGTTTTGGGTGGCGTACGGTTGATCTCATCGGCCAGCACGATGTTGGCAAACACGGGGCCTTTTACAAAGTTGAAATTGCGCTCCTTGTCCATCGTCTCAGCCCCAACAATATCCGATGGCATGAGGTCAGGCGTAAACTGTATACGCTTGAACTGAAGGTCGAGTGCGCTGGAAATGGTTTGCACCAACAGCGTCTTGGCCAAGCCGGGCACACCTACCAGCAGGGAGTGGCCCTGGCAAAAAATTCCCGTAAGGACAAGCCTCACTACCTCATCCTGACCGATGATGACGCGGGCGATTTCAGCTTTTAACTGTTTGTACGACTCCGCCAGTGCATTGGCCGCGTCAACATCATTGGAAAATTTCTGCATCTCGGTGGGATTACCTGGTTAAAGCTCTCTCAAAAAATCAATAAAGTGTTGAGGCGTCAGACACCTTCGAGGTGTCAAGACGCCTTGGCTTCGCAAAAGAAAACTGTTTCATAGTTCGGTCTTTCAATATGTTGAAGCGGCTCTAGTCAGTGATACGGCAGTTTTTGTACTCCGGGTCTAACTTAATAAAAACATCCTGGCGGGCTTTGGTAAACCACTTCTCCAGCATCTTGTCTTTCTTTTGGCTTAGGGCAGCCGATTGAATGCGGTGCCAGTCGTCTTTCAGGTTGGCCTGGTGTGGTGGCAGGCGCTGCTTAAAGTACAAAATCCTGACAGCATCCTTGCCATCATCTGTGCGGTACACAATTGGCTTGCTCACGCGACCTTCTTTCATGCTGTCGATGGTGAAATAGACGTAGGGGTCAAGGTCTTTGATCGACATGCGGGTGCCACCATCTTCATCTGTAAAAAACCCACCAAAGCCTTTGGTGCGCTGATCATCGGAAAACTCCTTGGCGGCTTGCTCGAATTTTATGCTGTCTTTCACAATTTTTCTGCGCAGGCTGTCCAAGAACTGCTCTGCGCGGGCAAGGTCTGCTTTCGAGGGAGTTGCGGAAATCAAAATGTGACGAGAGTTATATTCGTTACCCCTGCGGTCGATGAGCTGCATGATGTGAAAACCAAAAGTCGATTCAAACGGCTGCGAAATCTCCCCTTCTTTGATCCGGAAGGCGGTAGCCTCAAATGTAGGCACCATAGCACCACGGCCTACGTAACCCATTTCTCCGCCATTGTATTGAGCCGAAGGGTCTTCCGAATACTTCTTAGCCAGTTCAGCCCAATTGGCACCTGCCAGCAATTGATCGCGCAGGGCGCTGAGCCTGCTCTTCACTTCAAATTTTTGCGCATCGCTGATTTTAGCCTTTCGCACTATCTGAGCTACCTCCACATCCGCTGAATAAAACGGAAGACTATCAGCTGGTATGCGACTATAGAATCGTTTGACCTCGGCCGGGGTGATGCTTAGCCCTTTGGTGATCTTACGTTGCATTTCATTGCCAAGCATTTGCTCGCGTATCTGGTCACGCAGCTCAAGCTTGATTTGCTCTAATGTTTTTCCGTAGGTACGCTCCAATTGCTCGGGCGAGTTGCCAGAGTTTTGCATGATCATGTTCATGCGTTGATCGGTGTTGTTGTCCACCTCTAGGTCGGTCACAATAACGGAGTCAATTTCCGCCTTTGCCACCAACACCTTGTTGATCACCATTTGGCTAAACAAGCCGCACTTCGACTCTTCACCGGCTGTACCACCATTCGATAAATAGTTCTGGTAAGCACCCTCCAATTCCGAGCGCAAAATGATGTAGTTGTCGATTTTGCCGATGATTTTGTCCGCTACAAACCCGGTGCTTTGCTGGGCGGCCACAGGCAGGTATACCCCTATCAGCAGTAGGCTACTTATTAAAAATCTCAAAATCCTTTTGTTTGACGGCATTTTCATACACTTCGTCTTCCAATAACTTCGCAAGTTCTACTTTTCTTTTATTTAACAGAATATTCCGAATGTCTTCTTTCACGAATTCCAACGGTGAAACGTTGTCAGAAATTTTGTACTCATCCACCTTTAGGAAATACAGAAAGCTATCATCAGAGGTCTCGTAGTACGGGTTCGTTTTCAAAAACTGCACCTTGTTGGGGATTTCCGCCATGGGCGAATTGACCACCAGTTTATCGAACTCAAGCCAGGCGCTGTCGCTCAGGTAGTAAGCAGACGAGAAACTAAGGCAGTATGACTTCAACTCATTCTGATCTTTTTCCTTTTTGGAAAAAATCATGTCTTTCAGTTTGCCGGTGCGCGGTGCTGACTTTGATACTTTGATGTAAGTGCCGCGTACAATGTTTTGCTTCAACAAGAAATTGTCTTTGTGACTTTGATAGTAGTCTTCAATTTCCTTTTCGGAAATACTGTCGTCTAAATGCTGCTGGATGTAGAAGTTCTGATATTCATACCCGATGAGGCTGTAGCGGTAGTCGAGTACTTTTCGCTCAACCTCTGCTTCGTTGATGTTGATGCGTTCCATGGCCTCACCCATGATCAATTGTTTGCGCACCCAGCTATTGATGTAGGCCGTTACGCGAGCTATACTATCTTCCGGAGTGGCCTTTTGGTCAACAATACCAATGAGTTCGTCTTGGTACAAGTAGATGTCATTGACGCGGGCCACCGGCTTGCGCGCTGGTGCCGTTACCGTCTCTTCCTTCTTTCTGCGAATGAGATCACAACTCACCAGTGAGCCAACAGCCACCAGTATGATCAGAGTTATGGAATATTTAAGAATCGCGTCTTTCACTTTTTTACCAATCCACGAATAACGGTTTTTTTGCCTTTGCTATTCACCTTAACAGGATATTTCTGCTTCAGGGCGGCCACCCACTGCTTCTCCAGCGCATCCTGGTAGTTTGAAACGACTTGGGCCCGCACTTCCTCAAAGTTCTTGCGGCCCGGTGGCAGCAGACTCTCTACCTCCACCAGGTAGTACGTGCCATCTACCTCTGTAGAGTGACTGCCAATCGTCCATGGGATGCTGGCGATTACTTTACTGTCAGCGCGCTCATAGTTGGCAAACGGTGTAATGGACTTAAACTTCTTCACCTCTTCCTGCTTCAGAGAGTCACCTTTGGATACTTTTAGTTTTACTTCCTCCATAAATTTTGCATCCGCGGAAGCAAAAATTCTGGCCCGCACCCGATCGCCCGCCTGGTACGTATCCCTGGTGGCCTCGTAGTGCTTGCGCAGCGCGATAGAATCTTCAGAAGCTTTGTTCCACACTTCTTTTTCCATAATGGTAAAGAGAAGTATGCCTTCGCGGTATTCGTTGAGCAGATTTCTAAACTCGGGCACGGTGGCCATCAACTTGGCGTCTTCAAGTTCATTTAATTTCTCTTCTACCCACCGATCATACAGTTGGCCCAGTTGTTCGGCTGGTGCCTGGCTGGTCTGCGACTGGTTCTTTTCCGCATAGCGAATAAACTCACCTGCGGTGTGAACAACAGCTTGTAGTTCACAAACGGCAGCATTGCGCAGAGCAGCATCTCCAGCAAACTTCCAAGTGCCTTTTTGCAACGATGAATCGGCCGAAGCCAAAATTTGTTTTTTTATCTCGAGCTTCTCGGTAAAACCGTATGTCTTTTTCTTTTGCTCCAGCAATTTTTGCGTAGACAATTGCAAGCGCTCATCACGACCCACACGTCTTTTCAGTGAAGCACTTACTTCCGCGAAAGCGGGTACTGGTATCTTCTTCTCCAACCGCACAATATGCCACCCAAAGCCGGTCTGAAAAGGATCGGACACATCACCCGAGTTTTTAAGTGAAAACGCTACCGACTCAAATTCGGGCACCGAAGCCATGGCTCCAACACCAAACGGCCGGAGTTTACCACCACCGTCTTTGGTGGATGGATCATCCGAAAATTCTTTGCAAAGCTCATCCCAGCTTCGACCGCCTTGCAGTTGGTCATAGATTTCGAATATTTTGTTCTTCACCTTGGCATCATCACCGGAGCCTGTGCGCAAAATGATGTGTGAAACTTCAACTTCTCCGCGGGCCGGTTTTCTGTCAAGCAGTTTAATCAAATGATAACCAAACCGTGTTCGCACCGGATTCGAAATTTCTCCTGGCTTCAGTTTGTAGGTGGCCTCCTCAAACGGATATACCATTTGCAACACAGTGAAGTAGCCCAGATTGCCACCATTCACCCGTGCCGATGGGTCTTCTGAAACTTCTTTGGCAACGCGTTCAAAATCTTCGCCCTTCACCAGCCGGTCGCGCACTGTCATTATTTTTTTAAATGCGGTCAATGTATCTTCTGGCGTTGCCTCTGGTTTCAACGATATCAGAATGTGCGCTGCTTTCACTTCTTCTGTCAGTCGTTGATACGCTTCCTGCGTGAGTCGATCTAACTCATCTTTCTCAGCCACATAAGGTTTCTTTAACTCTTCGCGATAGGTTCTAAACTCCTTCACGAATGACTCCGTTGTATCCAATCCCCGGGCACGGGCCTCCTCTACTTTCAGTTTAAAGTTGATGAGCATGTCAAGGTATTCTTCCACTTTCGCTTGCGTAAAATCAGTGGACTTAAGGTGATTCTTTTTGTAGAGATAGGTAAACTCATCGGTGTAAACCGGACGACCGTTCACTGAAAACAATACTTGCTGCTGTGCACGTTCACCTGATTTTTGCCCCCAGGCAACGCCCGTCAACACACAAAGAGCCACCACAATAATCTTTCGCACCACTTGAATCTGTTTAAAACGTGCAAAAATACGCTACCGGGGCGGATAGGCAAAAAGGCAAAACCCATGCAAGGGTTGCCTGAACGTAATCAGTCAAGCTACAATTTTGGTAAGGCGACAGACATTGCGTCCGTCTTTTCGCACGTACTGCACTTCGTCCATGATGGACTTTACTAGACGTATGCCAAGACCACCTTTGCGCTTTTCGTGCACGAGGTTATCAATGGCTGGCTCGTGATAGCGGTTGATATCAAACATCTCGCCATCATCTATGATCTCAAACACTACTTTGTCTTTCTTGGGCACATCGATGGTCAACTCCAGGTGATGATCCGGATTGCAATGATGAGCGTGGATCATCAGGTTAGAGCACATCTCATCGAGCGCGAGGATGATTTCATTCAGCGTTACATCAGAGCGCACGTGTTCGCGCAGCGACTTCCGGATGAAGTCGCGCACGCCCTTTAAGTTCTCCAGGCTGCAGCCGATGTTATACTGATAGCTCATGCAACAATTTCTTTGCTTCCACCTTCGTGAGACTGATGTGCAGCAAATCCGACAGTCCCAGTATCTGGAAGGTGTTAACCACTTTTTCTTTCATGCCGAACAACACCATGTGAATGTTTTTGTCCTTAAACTCTTCGATGTACGACATGAACACGCCCAAGCCGGCCGATGAGATATACTCCAAGGCGCTGCAATCCACCAGGATTTTTTTTGAGCCCTCGCCCACGCTTTTGGCAATGGCAAGGTCTAATTCAATTGACGAACTGGCATCAATCTCCCCGATCACTGCCAGAATATCGGCCCCGTCTTCCTGCAATCGTTTAATGTGGACCATAGAGTTTTAACGTGTTTGGTTAGTTTAGGTTGGGTCAGTGGAATTTTACGATCATCGTGGTGTAGTCGTCATCAATCTCCTCGGTACCAGTATAGTCGTATAGTTTTTTTATTAGTCTATCTTGTATTTCCTGTGGATTGTTGGCCGCTAACTCCGTAACAGTGGCTTTGAGCAGGTCAAGCCCAAATTCATCGCCCCGGCCATTTTTTGCTTCCGTAATGCCATCTGTAAAGAGCACCATCACATCACCGCTTTGCCACGGCATGGAGTTAGTCTCGATGTAGTTGTCATAATCTTTGCCTTTCACCATGCCAAGCGCAACACCCTTGTCGGTAAGGAAGCCTGCTGTCTTTTCATGCGCCTGATAAAACAAGACCGGACAATGGCCTGCCCGGCAATAACGAATCGTGCGCGATTGGGTGTCAATAACAAAGTACGTGGCTGATATGAAGGAGCCCCGCTCCAGACAATACTTGAGCGCTTGGTTAGCGCGCACCATAAAGTCTTTGGGTTCGAGTGCCTGCTGCGCCAGGCTGTGAAAGATCCCCTTCATCTGCGACATGTGAAATGCTGCAGTAGTTCCTTTTCCCGATACATCGGCAATGATTAACCCTACCTGGTGATCGTTAATGCGCAAGGTGTCATAGTAATCACCGCCCACTTCATCGGCTGACTCCGAAAAAGCTGAGATGTCAAAGGCAGGGTCTTTTTCCAGTTTGTCTGGGAGCAAACTCTTCTGCACCGTCTTGGCAATCTTAAGCTCCTCTTTGTAGCGCTCGTTTTGAATGGCTTCTTTCAGCAATCGGAAATTCTCAATCGAAATGCCAGCCTGATTCGCGAAAGCGGAAACAATTTGTGTCATCTCTTTGTTAAATCCTTCCGGTAACTCTTTCAACAAGGCCAGCGTACCAATTTTCTCACCCTTTACAGAAACGGGAAATGCCATGATAGAGCGGTAGTTGATGCCCTTGAGCGTGGACAGGTGTTGTGACAGATTTTTGGTCTTGTCTGTGCTCTGCTCCAAAATTCCCTTGACGTTGCGGCCGTTCAGGTGCTGTTGGATTTTGCGGGCATCGGCCTCAGTAATCTGGTACGTCTGTAGGCGATGATTTTCCTGCTCACCTTTTATCTCCAGCCAAGCAGCATCGGCAAAGACCGAACTCACCGAACTTTCCAACAAGATTTTGTAAACACTTTCTTCATTTTGCTCCGTCTGTACGGATTGACTGATGCGTTGAAAGTTGACCACCTCTTCAAGTTTCTGCTCAAACACGGAAGACGTAGGCAAGTTGAACAAGATCACGAGGAACGAAAAAATGCTGTAGAGCATCACAAACGAAAACAAGTAAATATTGAACGAATGGTTTCGGAAATCGAGGAATGCTACGGACTGCAAGCTGATCTCATCAGAAAAACGTGTGACCGTGTAGAAGAAATACCCCAGGTAGAAAAACGATAAAAGTAATAACAGCAGGCTCGTCCACTTTTGGCGGAAATTGAGAAATGCTACCCACTTCATATTCGCAGAAAGCACCAAGGCAAGTAAGCCTGTGAGCACCGTGACGGTTGTGAAGAGCCATTCTTCCAGGGTGATTTTGAAATTATCGGACAGCAGCACCACTACGAGGGCAATCTCAAAAATAAGCCAGCCCCTGAGCAGCCACTTTGATTTCTGGTACAAGATCAACCGCTTCCAGCACGTATAGGCCGCCACGAGAAAACTAAGCAGCAAACCGAGGTTTACCAGGTACTCGACATCGTGAAAGAAGATATTGGAAGAAAGCCGTGTGGATCCCAATAAAAAATCCAGCAGCCGCAAGGCTAAAGAAATGACTGTAGCCACAAGGCCGGTGGCAAATACGCGCCACAGCAAGTCAGTAAAATTCAACGACTCATCACGCTCTATTTTAAACTTGTAGTAATAGAAAATGCAGATCACATAGAGATCAAGCATCAAGCGCGGCAGCCACAGCGGCACATCAGGTGTGAGGCCTTTAAGGTCACTGAACAGCACCGTGACATCCGAAAACACCATCACCAGCCAGGCCACAGCGGCCCCAAGAAAAGTAAGTCGGGTGAGAGCTTTGAGTTTCAACATGGATGCATTAGTCGGAAAACCGATACAATGGCCACAATATTAGCAACTAACGGTGAAGGCTTCAAAAAGGTCGAAAGCTGGAACCAGCTCAGAAATGGAACGATGTGTTGAGCAAAGGTGAATGGATTTTGCCAATCTCTTCGCTGATCTTCAGGTACCTGTTTTCGCTTAGCGTAAAACCCATAACAAGCCGGGTGTCAGGGTCAACAATCCAATATTCTTTCACTCCGAATTTCTCGTAAAGGTCTTTTTTCTTAATCAGATCATGGTCTCTGTTACTTCTTGACAAAACCTCTACAATCAAATCGGGCGATCCTTGAAAGCGACCCTCTCGATCAACCTGTGAAGGATTCTCGGAAAGTATTACGGTAATGTCTGGCTGTACAGAATTTTTTGCCATGTCGAATTTGATATCAAACGGGGCAAGTACAACAATCCCGGACTTTTTACTAGTTAGAAATCTGTCAAGTTCTTTGAAAATGGTTTGCACCATTATCTGATGATTGAAGAGGGGGGCGGGTGACATATAAATCTGATTATCGATCAACTCGGCCAAAGTACCCTCAGGCAGCATCTCATATACTTCCATCAGCGTCCGGGGAGGGTGTTGAAGGGTTTCCATAGGTTAAAGATAAGGCTATTTCTCCTATCCGTTTACCAACGCTCCGAAGCAGTTACTTCCTGCTGTAGTTAGGTGCCTCGCGTGTAATGCTGATGTCATGCGGATGGCTTTCGGTGACACCCGCAGCCGTGATCTTCACGAATTTAGCTTGCTTGAGTTTCTCAATGTTTTTGGCACCGCAATAGCCCATGCCCGCCTTCAATCCGCCTACCATTTGGTAGAGCACCTCCGATACTAAGCCTTTAAAAGGAACCCGTCCGGAGATACCTTCAGGCACTAATTTCTTGATGTCATCTTCCGCATCTTGGAAGTAGCGGTCTTTTGAGCCGTCATCCATGGCCTCGAGTGAGCCCATGCCGCGGTAACTTTTGAATTTACGCCCTTCGTAGATAATCATTTCACCTGGCGCCTCTTCTGTGCCCGCCAGCAACGAGCCCACCATAATGGAATCGGCTCCGGCCGCGATAGCCTTCACCATGTCACCTGAGAAACGAATGCCACCATCGGCAATGATTTTTACGCCAGAGCCTTTCACCGCTTTGGCAGCTTCATACACCGCA
>JAIENH010000316.1 GCA_019751475.1 Cyclobacteriaceae bacterium | reverse complement strand
GGCAGACCCATGAAGGCCGTGCAAAAGTTTGTGGGGCTTTATTCTAACCCGGCTCTTACCTGGGGCGACCTCGCTTTCCTTCGTCAGCACACAAAACTTCCGATCTTGTTGAAGGGCATCTTATCGGCAGATGATGCAAAACTGGCTATTGATTATGGCATTAACGGAATAATTGTATCAAATCATGGTGGCCGCCAGGTGGATGGAGCCATCGGCACACTGGACGCATTACCTGCGATTGTAAAGGCAACGAATGATCAACTGCCCGTGTTAATAGATGGAGGAATTCGCGGAGGCGCGGATGTCTTCAAAGCCCTGGCCCTTGGCGCAAAAGCTGTCTGCATCGGTCGGCCTTATGTTTATGGTCTTGCCGTTGCCGGGGAAGACGGGGTAGCGGAAGTGCTTAAGAATCTGATGACTGATTTCGACCTTACCATGGGCCTGAGCGGGTGCAAAAGCATCTCTGAAATTAATGCGCAGTGCCTCCTCAGTGCGTAATTAAGACTTTTCTAACTTGCGGATATGTTTAAAATGAAACAAGCTATTATCGTGCTGGCAATTGTGTTCACTGCCTGCACATCAACCCAAATCAATCAAGCATTTTCAGATGCCAATAAAGTTCTCACGACTGAGCAGCCTCTCACCTCGTCAGAGGTAGGTGAAGGTCTGAAAGAAGCGTTGGTCAAAGGCATTTCGCTGGGTGCCGATCGCGTATCACAAACGGACGGCTACTTAAAAAATCCTCAGATCATGATTCCATTTCCACCAGATGTAAAAAAAGTGGAAGAGCGACTCCGTCAATTGGGCCTTGGCAACCAGGTGGACAATTTTGTGACCACGCTGAACCGCGGAGCCGAAGATGCAGCCAAAGAAGCCAAGCCGATATTCATCAGTGCCATCCGGCAAATGACAATTGATGATGCCTGGGGAATTCTGAAAGGACAACCTGACGCGGCTACGCAATTCCTAAAACGCACGACTAGTTCCCAGTTGAAAGAGAAATTCAAACCTGTGATTCAAAATTCACTAGATAAAGTAAGTGCTACGAAATATTACGGAGACCTGGTAAATACCTACAACAAAATTCCGTTTGTTGATAAAGTCAATCCTGACCTGAACGAGTATGCTACCGACCTTGCTATGCAGGGGCTGTTCACCATGATAGCAGGCGAAGAAAAGAAAATCAGGGAAAACCCACTGGAGAGGACTACGGAACTGCTGAAGCGGGTATTCGGTTATGAAAAGAAATAGTTATTTGTATCACACATTAATTTCAATTTCTCTATGACTAAGATTCAATCCCTCGAGAAGAAAATACTTCAACTACCACCCTCGACTATAGTTGAGCTTGAGCAATTTATTGACGAATTGTTAGCGAAGAGCAAAGGAAAGACTGATGGAAAGCTGAAGCAAGATTGGATGGGAGGGCTAAAAAAATGGCGCAATGAGTTTACTTCTTTAGAATTGCAAAAGAAGGCACTTGAGTGGAGGCAAAAATGATTTTTCTTGTCGATACCAACATTTGGCTTGAGGGGTTACTTCAACAAGAGAAATCGAACGAGGTGAAAAGCTTCTTCGATGAAGTTCCTTCCTCCAGCTTGTCAATATCAGATTTTTCTTTTCACTCCATCGGTGTTATTTTATTGCATCTGAAAAAAGTAGAAGTTTACAATTCTTTTGTCACTGATTTATTCGTTGACCGGAATGTCCAGTTGTTTTCATTAACTGGCTTGGATCATTTAGATATCATTGAGTCTCATCAAAAGTTCAAGCTAGACTTTGACGATACTTATCAATATATAGTCTGCGGAAAGTATGACTTAAAGCTAGTTACATTTGATCATGATTTTAAGCGAACGGACTTGCGCGTATTTAACCCTGTTTCTGCAATTCAAGAATTCAAAAAAATACTATGAGCCTATTTCAAAAACATCAAACTACCCTCACCGAGGCTATCAACGCTTTACACAGTCGCACATTTTATGCGGCTTTTCCTGAGCATCCGGCACCAGCCGTTTATGGAGAAACAGCCGATGCTGATGGACAAGCCCGTTTCAAAGCTATGCTCGGCAAAAAATTTGAAGAGCTTCGTCAATCAGGGGCGGAAGGTTGGGCAGGACAAGAAGAGTCTCCTTACCTCCAAGAGTCGCTGAACGTTTCATACCCTACCTTTTCAACCTCAACACTTATCAACAGGTCATCGGCTGCCTTTCACACGTGGCGCAAAACATCTATAAACGATCGCGCTGGTATTTTAACGGAATCATTGGAGCGAGTAAAGAAACGTTTCTTCGAAGTTGCCTACGCTACCATGCACACTACTGGTCAAGGATATATGATGGCCTTTCAGGCATCCGGGCCACATGCAGCCGATAGAGCACTTGAAGCCATTGCAGCAGGCTACGAAGAATTGAATCGATTTCCTGCTAAAGCCGTGTGGGACAAACCCATGGGCAAATTCAACATTCAACTAAACAAAGAATGGAGAGCGGTGCCGAAAGGTATTTCGTTAGTCATTGGCTGTTCTACTTTCCCAACCTGGAATTCCGTTACCGGAATTTACGGAAGCTTGATGACGGGCAACAGCGTGATTGTGAAACCACACCCTGGAGCGATTTTACCCATCGCCATTTTTGTGGCAGAGATGCAAAACGTATTAGCGGAGAATAATCTCGATCCAAATACTTGTCAATTAGCGGTGGACACATTTGACAAAATGATTACCAAAGAATTAGCCGAGCATCCTGATGTGAAGCTGATTGACTTCACCGGCAACTCCGCTTTCGGATCTTACCTGGAGACGCTTCCAGGCAAAACAGTTTTCACCGAGAAGACCGGGGTGAATTCAGTAATACTTGATTCGGTAGAGGATATTGATAAAACAGCCGCTAACCTGGCTTTCTCTGTTAATTTATACAGTGGGCAGATGTGCACGGCTCCACAAAATTTTTACGTACCTCAGGCAGGAATAAAAACTCCAACAGGCACTGTAAGCTTTGATGAGTTTGCTGAAAAATTTGTTGCACAAATCAACGGACTGGTTGACAATCCGAAAGCAGGACCGTTCGTATTAGGAGCTGTGCAAAATAAAAAAACAAAGGAACGCGTGACAGACGCAGAAAAATTGCCAGGTAAAGTATGGCTCATCTCTCGCTCTTTTGAGAATCCGATGTTTAAAAAGGCGCGCGTAGCCACCCCAGTAGTGGTGGAAGTTGACTCCTCTAAAAAAGAAATTTTCAGCAAGGAACTGTTCGGGCCGATTGCCCTGCTGATCAAAACAAAAAATACAGACGAATCCATTGCGCTGGCTAAGGAGATGGCCCTGGCGCACGGAGCAATTTCTTGCGGGGCTTATACTACCGATGCTGCAGTGAAAGAGAAGATAGCAGATGAAATGGCGCTGGCAGCCACACCGGTTTCATTTAATCTAACAGGTGGCATTTACATGAATCAGAATGCGGCCTTTTCCGATTTCCACGTAACGGGTGGCAATCCTTCAGGCAACGCATCTTTCACAAATCCCGAATACGTAACCAAGCGCTTCACGTGGGTGGGGCATCGGGAGCCGGTAAAAGTGTAATCAATTCTTAAGATAAAGAGTATTTCCCCTTTTTAAATGAAGTCAATTAAAACTCTTCATCTAAATGACCTTAATGCGAGTTGGGTAGTAGCTTATCAACGTATTAGCCCTAATGTGCTCATTCAACAGTTGGAAGAATCCGGTAAAGAATACCATCGCCACCTCTCGCAATTAGACCCTAACGCAAAAGCAACCTTTTCGGTAGCTTGGGCTGGCGAACAAGAATCACCTAATTGGTTTCATATTGCGCGTGAATATACTGAGAAGTGGCATCATCAAATGCAGATCAGAGAGGCCGTTGGAGCTTCTCTCCTATTGTCAAATGAATGGTATGAGCCTGTACTAGAGACATTTATGCGCGCTTTACCGCATGCTTACCGTAACGTAGATGCCCCAATTGGTGCTTCGGTTGAGATCAAGATTCAAGGGGAAGCCGGGGGAGTTTGGTGGATCAGAAAAGGAAATGAAAAATGGTTTTTTTTCTGACGTTGGAGAAAAAGCAACTGCCAGAATAAGTCTTTCTAGCAACGAGGCTTGGAAAATTTTTACCAAGGGTTTGCCGTTTGAGAAAGCCCTTGCCTCCGCAAAGTTGGATGGTGACATCATTTTAGCGGAGGCTGCCTTGCGTATGGTGACGGTGATGGCCTAAACTGATAATTGAGGTTTAATGAACTTTCCAGGGTATTTTCACCGCTGACTTTGTTTATGCTCCCAAAGCGCTTGCTCTTACTGATCCTGATTTCAACGGCCGTCCGCTTGGTAGTGGCTGCGTCCGTAGAACTTAGCAATGACGAAGTGTACTACTATCTCTATGCCCTTGATTTACAGCCCAACTACTTTGATCATCCGCCAGGTGTAGGTGTGCTGATTTGGCTTTTTACAGGCGGTCTTTTTCTTAAACATGAATTGTTTGTCAGACTGGGCGCGGTGCTCTGTTCTGCTGTTGGCACGTTGCTGATCTATCGAATAGGTGTTGCTATTAAAGATGAACGGACAGGCTGGTATGCTGCTTTACTCTACACGTTCAGTATTTATGCCTCTGTCATTGCGGGAACGTTTATCATACCCGATAGCCCGCAGTTGGTATGTTGGCTTGCAGTACTGTTGGCGATGTATCAGATTATCCGATCAGGCGCTTCGGCTACTTTTTTGAAGTGGTGTCTCTTCGGATTGCTTACCGGCCTTTGTATTCTATGCAAAGTGCATGGTATCTTTTTGTGGTTTGGTTTTGGTCTTTACATCTTACTATTTGATCGATCTCTTCTCAAGAGTCCCGGATTATATGTATCAGCGCTCCTTACGCTGGTAGTTATCAGTCCCATTTTCATTTGGAATATTCAAAACGATTTCATCACGTACCGCTTTCATAGCGATCGCGTAAACGAAACAGCTTTTCATATAGATTATTTTCTCCAGGCACTAGGCGGACAACTGATTTATAACAACCCTATCAATGCGGGACTGATCATCGCTGCCTTTTGGGCGTTGCGATCAACAAGCTACCTGGATAAGCAAGCGTTGGGTTTTGTGTTATTGAATGGCTTGCCAATTATTGTTGTGGTCACGGTCATGTCAATGTTCAACTCGATGTTGCCTCACTGGAGCGGACCTGGCTTTGTGGTGCTCACGCTCTTGGCAGCCGCTTGGCTTGCGGAGGTGTCAAAAGAAAAATCAACTTCTTTTATACCCCGATCAATAAAAATCAGCGGACAACTTATTACGGTGGCACTGATTGCAGCGGTGCTTTTGATTCGATTTTATCCCGGCACACTGGGCAGCAAAGACCCCAACAAGTATGGCGATGGCGATTTTACTTTGGATATGTTTGGTTGGAAAATTTTTGGGAATGAATTTAAAACGTGGTTTGAAAATCAAGTGAAGGAAGGAGCGCTGTCACCGGATATTGCGATCGTTTCACATAAGTGGTTTCCTGCAGCTCATCTTGATTTTTACGTGGCGGCTCCGGTAGGCAAGCAAGTGGTAGGCGTGGGCGATCTTACTGACCTGCATCAGTACTTTTGGCTAAACGAGAAGCGTGCTCTATTACAAAAAGGAGCAAGTGCCCTCTGTGTTGCGCCAAGCAACTACACTATCAATCTGCAAGAGAACTTTGCAGCATATTTTGAATCTGTAAAACCAGTGAAGACGATTAGCGTCAATCGGTCAGGCGAACAGACACGTACATTTACTATTTATCTTTTAGAGAATTACTTAGCAAATGATGAAGTACACCGGATGCTGAAAAACTGAATCTTTCTATTTCTTATCCTCGATCATTTTCTTCAACGCCAGAAACTCATCGCGCAAGCGTGCTGCCTCCATAAATTCCAATTCTTTCGCTGCCTTCTCCATCGCTCTGCGCGTTTGGTCGGCCATTTTGGTAAGTTCGTCTTTGGATAGATAAGCTACCACCGGGTCGGCTGCCAGTGATTTTTCTTCGTCTTCAATGTAGTATCGCTTCACGTTCTTTTTAGAGTCGGCCACTTTCGTTTGCCCGAGAATGGATCCATGTGAACGGACGATGGTCTGTGGTGTAATGCCGTGCTCAAGGTTATAGTCTTGCTGAATTTTTCTTCGCCTGTCGGTCTCGTCAATAGCCTGTTGCATAGATTCTGTTACCTGGTCGGCATACATAATCACACGACCGTTGACGTTCCGCGCGGCCCGCCCAATAGTCTGCACCAGCGAACGCTGATTGCGAAGGAAGCCCTCTTTATCAGCATCCAAAATGGCTACCAGTGAAACTTCGGGAAGGTCAAGCCCTTCACGCAAAAGATTTACACCCACGAGCACATCAAAAACACCGAGCCGCAGTTCTCGCAAGATCTCTACGCGGTCTAAGGTGCTCACCTCGGAGTGGATGTAACGACATTTCACACCGGCACGCTCCATAAATTTGGTAAGCTCTTCCGCCATGCGCTTAGTGAGCGTGGTTACCAGCACACGCTCTTTTTTCTTTACCCGCTCGTCAATTTCTTCCAGCAGGTCGTCAATCTGGTTCTTACTTGGTCGTACATCAATCTGTGGATCGAGTAGACCGGTGGGCCGGATGAGTTGCTCTACCACCACTCCTTCTGACTTTCTTAACTCATACTCGCTGGGGGTGGCACTCACGTACACCACCTGGTTCAGAACCGTTTCAAATTCGTTAAAGGTCAGCGGCCGGTTGTCCAATGCAGACGGGAGCCGGAAACCATAGTCTACGAGATTCACTTTTCTAGACCTGTCACCACCCCACATGGCCCGCACCTGAGGCACAGTCACGTGACTTTCGTCAATGATCATGAGGTAATCATCTGGAAAGTAATCCAACAAGCAAAACGGACGGGCACCAGCTTTTCTACGGTCGAAGTAACGAGAATAGTTTTCAATGCCGCTACAATACCCAAGTTCTCGCATCATCTCAAGATCAAACTCCGTGCGCTCTTTCAGTCGCTTGGCTTCCAGGTGTCGTTTTTCGCTTTCAAACATCTGCACTTGCAGCACCATGTCATCTTGTATCTCACGAATGGCGGTGTTGAGCAACTCTTTGCCAGTAACAAATAGATTGGCTGGGAAAATGGTTACGATTTTTTCATCCGAAAGCTTCTTCCCGGAGGACGGATCAATTCGCTGCAGCGACTCAATCTCATCGCCATAAAAATAAATCCGGATGGCATAATCTGCGTAAGCGAGGTACACATCCACGGTGTCGCCTTTCACCCGAAACGTACTTCTTTTGAAATCCACTTCCGTGCGACTATACAAAATATCAACCAGCGAGAACAAAAGACGATTGCGTGCAATGGTCTCGCCAACTTTCAATTGAATTCGATTTTTTCCAAACTCATCGGGATTTCCGATACCATAGATGCAGGAGACAGAAGCAACTACCAATACATCTCTGCGTCCTGTAAGCAAGGAAGAGGTGGCACTGAGGCGAAGCTTTTCAATTTCTTCATTAATAGAGAGATCTTTTTCAATATAGAGATTTGAAGACGGAATGTAGGCCTCCGGTTGATAGTAATCGTAGTAAGAGATGAAGTACTCAACGGAGTTTTCATGAAAAAACTGCTTGAACTCACCATAAAGTTGGGCGGCCAGTGTCTTGTTGTGACTTAACACCAGCGTGGGCCGATTCATTTGCGCCACAACATTCGCCATAGTAAAGGTTTTGCCTGAGCCCGTCACGCCCAAAAGTGTTTGGTGGGCTTCGCCTTCTTCCAGGCCCTTCACTAATTTTTTGATTGCCTCCGGCTGATCACCGGTTGGCACATATTCACTGGTAAGTTTAAAATCCATGAATCAAGACTCCGTTTAACATAAAGCGAAGCAAAGATACACGGATAGATGAGTAAGTCTTGTTATCGAAAGAGTCCGTTAATTATTCCAGATTTGCCACGATTTTTCTGCCTGCACGTGCAGCATTTCAAGGCCATTTTTAATGTTAGCACCACGCATCTCCGCCTTTTGGAGGAATAAGGTGCGAGCCGGGTTATAGATCAGGTCGTAGATAAAATGATTCGGCCCCAGCAATTCGTAATCAATAGGTGCCATAGAATTGTTGTCGGGTGTCATGCCAAGAGGCGTAGTATTGATGATGAGATTGGCGTCTGAGATTACTGCTGGTTTCTTTTCGAGATCATCATACGTCAGTACCTCAGGAGCTTTTTCGCGTGACACTAAATCAAAAGCAATGGAAAGCTTTTTAAGGGCTACCTGCACAGCCTTAGAAGAGCCGCCTGTGCCCAAAATGAGTGCGCGAGAGCCGGGAGTATTGGGAAACCACTTCTCCAATGTTTCAAAGAAAGCATCGCTGTCAGTATTAAATCCTTTTAGTTTGCCTTCTTTGATTTTGATCACGTTTACCGCTCCGATGGTCTTGGCGGTAGGTTCAATGTCGTTTAAAAATTTTAGCACCTTCTCTTTGTACGGTATCGTGACGTTGAGGCCGCACAACTCCGGAGTTTCTTTGAGCAACACCGACAGGTCGTCAATTGTTTTTAACGGATACAAATCGTAGTGATAGTCGCGGAGGCCTTCCTGAAAAAACTTTTCATCGAAGTACGCCTTCGAAAAAGAATGACTGACAGTAGCACCGATTAAGCCAAATTTTTTTTCCATGTATTAATTTTTTGATTTTAAGTAAGCGGCCGTCTTTTCGATGGCCACTACCAGAAAAATACCTGCTGCCGCAAATAAGATTGCGTAGAAAATGTGGGGGTCTTGCCCGGTCACTTCCAGGTAGCGGGCCGGCCACACACTTTTATCAAAAGCCGGCACTTGCACACCTTCATGATTCAGACGAAACGCGACTACCTCTTTCCACGGCCATACTTTATTAAGTGACCCAATCATAAAACCCGCAAGTACCGCTAATGTTGGGAACCTGTAGTGTTCCAGTACCCAGCTTAGGAAATGAGAAAATCCTAGCAAGCCAAGAAAACATCCCGTTACGAATACCAAAATCACCGGTATGTTGAATTCAATCAGGGCAGTGATCATGTATTCGTACTTCCCGATGAGCAAAAGAATAAAAGCCCCTGAAATACCGGGCAATATCATAGCGCAGATAGCCAGAGCACCACAGAAGAAAATAAACAAGTAGTTGGTTGGGGTTTCGGTGGGCGATAAAATGGTGATTAAGTAAGCAATCACAATCCCGATCACAAAAGAAAGTACCGTGCCAGTATTCCATTTCTTGATGTCTCGCAGAATGAGTGGTGACGATACTAAGATCAATCCAAAGAAGAATGACCATATTTCAATAGGATGAAACTCCAGTAAATAGGTCATCAATCGAGATAACGAAAGCAGGCTCGTTACAATGCCAGCTAACACACAAATCAAGAAATTGCCATTGATCTTTTTCCAAAATGCCGCAATCTGAAATGACAGCAGTAATCTAAAGGCAGAAATATCAATGGATTTAATGGAGTTGATCAACTCTTCATAAATACCCGAGATAAAGGCCACGGTACCACCACTCACTCCCGGTATCACATCGGCACCGCCCATGCTGATGCCTTTCAAATACAATAACAGATAATCTTTCGCTCGTCTCAACGTTTGCTTTTTTAATGAATAAAGGAAGAAAAATAATAAGAAAGAAAAAAAATTAAGGGGGTTAGAAATAAAATATAGGAAATATAAATAATTAATAGCGGTTTTATTAAATGCTGTTTTTTTTTTAATTCTTATTTCTTGTCATTACTTCAAA
>JAIENH010000131.1 GCA_019751475.1 Cyclobacteriaceae bacterium | reverse complement strand
ACCTACTTTCATTTTGATATGCTTCCAACCTTGCTGTTTTGCTTCTCTGCACAGTCGCCTGATTTTCTCATCGGAATAACCTAGCCAGCCAGCCGATGTTGTATAACCACGATAGCCATTCTTGAGCAAGTCGTTGACGCGCTCAGCTTTGCCTCCTTCAACTTTCTTCAGCATCGCCAATGCCTCTGCCGGAGTTATCGCATCAGTGATGTAAGTAAAGTCCACACACGCAACCAATTGCTCAGGCGTCATATCAGCCAGCAGGCGCCAAAGTGGTTTCCCTTCTGCTTTAGCATACAAATCCCACACGGCATTTACCATGGCACCTGTGGCAAGATGTATTACGCCTTTTTCTGGCCCCAGCCATCGCAACTGACTATCACTCGTGATCATCCGCCAAAAGCCGGCCATATCACTTGTAAACGATTCAAGTGTTTTTCCTTTCACCAGGTATCCAAGCGCATGAAGAGCAGCCGCACAAATTTCATTTCCCCGTCCGATAGTAAATGTCAGCCCGTGGCCTTCTATCTTTTCAGGATGGTCCGTTTTCAAAATGACATAGGCTGCGGAATAGTCCGGGTCGGGATTCATTGCATCCGAGCCATCGCGATCCAGGCTTGTGGGAAAGCGGATATCGTGAACTTCAATTTCGGTGATACGAGTCATGGGCGGCTTAGGTCTTCGAGAAATTTTTGAAACTTCGGCTTATCGTAGCGCATGCTACCTACTTCTTTCTTGATGATCTTTCCTTCTTTCGAAATAATGAAGGTAGTAGGGATGGAAGGCACTCGTAACTGATTAGGAAGAAATCCCGAAGGCTGGTAAATGGGAAAAGTAAATTCCTTTGATCTAATATACTTGATGATTTTTCCGTGGTCTGCATCTTTATCAATGGAGAGCATCACGAAAGCAATGTTATCGTGATTGACATTCTTGTATAGTTTTTCTATCCCCGCCATTTCTGCCCGGCAGGGTCCGCACCAAGTGGCCCAGAGGTTCAGAAATACTACTTTACCTTTGAAAGTGTTGAAGTCAATTTTGTTGCCTTCAAGATTTTTGATAGTGAACGCAAAGTCGAAATCATCGGGAGCTTCCATCACAGCTGCGGTATCACTGTCTTTCAATCCCGTTTGCAACAGCGCCCAATTACTGAGATAAGAGACAGAGCTCATGAGCCCCGTGAGTTGAAGAATGAAAATCAACGCCAACGGCATGAGCACCAGTTTGAGAAAGTCCAGGGCACCGAGAGCAAATTTTCTGGCGTAGAATTTGTAATTCACGTGATCTTAAATTTCAGTAATTTGCCGAAAGTTAGGATTCAAAATGAATAGTAAATCACTTCTCACACTCTTTCTTATCATCCTGCTTACCACGGTCGGGTGGGCTCAAAAGATTAAGTACAAAGAGCTGTTTGTGCTGCTGGATGCTCGCCAGTTTACGGAGGCAGAGCCTTACCTGAAGAAGTACCTGCGTGATAATGACGATAATCCCAATGCCTACTTGTTCATGGGCATGATTTACCAGGACAAGGCTGCGAAGATGGATGTGTTGCGCGAGGCCGCTCAGATTGCTGTTCAAGTGGATTCGGCCGTATTTTTTTATGAGAAGGCCGCTAAAGGGATAACAGAAAAGGAAATCAACCGTAACGAAGAATACTATGAGAAACTTTACAGCCGCAGGGATGTGCGCACCGGCAAGTTTGGTGTCAAGCTCTCTGATATTCAATTGGATATTGAATCGCGGATGAAGCAGCGTGATCGCGCTAAGCAGATTTTGTTGTTGAGATCGCAGTTTGATCATGCTATTAAGTGGTACGACAAAGCGCAAAGCCGGTTTAAGGCGATACAGTCAAAGTATCAGGGTGCGAAAGAGCTTTACCTGCAAGCGGATGAGGCCTTGCTGACGAGTCTTCGCAGCGTAGCGCAGGTGTATGATTCTTTTCACATCAGTTTCAATGACTACCGGGCAACGTTGGAAGGACTGGGCAATACCGGTTATAACCAGGATCTTGATCCTGATGAGATTGTGGATTTTAAAAAAGATGGCGCTACAGCCGCTGATTTTTACAAAGATGATCTGAAAGTGTGGGACTATAAACGATGGGCGTTAAGTACGGTAGAAAAACTGGAGCGCGATATTCTTCCCGTGAAGGATCAACTTCTTTCACTCGATGTGGAAGCAAACGAGCTTCAACAAAAAGTTAAGAAGGACTCCGTGTCGGTGCGCTCCGAAGTGGCCATATTTCAGAAGAAACTTGCCTTCCCAGCCTTGCGGAAGATTGATGAACAACCACTTGCTCTGCAAATTGAAGAACTCAAAGTTGCAGAGATTATCTATGGTTCACAAGTAGTAGAGGGGAAACCAGCCCGTGACTCTGTGAATCTTCCATTGTATGTGGAATCGCTGAAAAAGCAACTCAGCAATGCGCGCAGCATGGACAGCATCGCATCGATCTTAGTTACCAAAGACCTTGATAAAGAAATAGAAAACTACAAGGACTTTGTCTCTAAGGCATACGGCAATCCATCGCTGCTGAAGACTTACATCAAATCAAGCAAGGAATATGCTGTGCGCGAATTGGTGAGAAAGGAAGATGAGCTCAAGCGCAAATCTGAATTTGCACGCTGGATTATCAGCGGCACGGATTCTATTCCGCTCTTTGCAGAAGTTCGTCCCACTAGTCGCTTCCGTCCATTGGTGATCCTGGAAAAATTCACTCTCGGATTTCAATATGCTGACTCACTCGCTACCGGATATTTCTACACAGTGAAGCCATCGCGCAAGCTGGACGTGAAAGCAAACTTCCCGGTTGATCAGCCAGCATTTAAGAAGAGAAACCTTCCGTTTACTAAATCATTGTATATTCAAGATGTCACCGGCCAGACGGTATTTGCTGTAATGTACAGCGAAGTAAAAGCAGGAGAGAAGTTCCCGTCCACGGTCGCTAAGTTTGGAAAGACAGGGTTGATCTGGAGCGTAAACTACGGATTTAGTCAGCTGCCGCAGGAACTTGTGATCAACCCTGAAACCAATGAATTGATTGTGAAGACACTTGGTACCGGTGGCGAAGTGCTTCCCATTTCTTTCGACAAGGCAGGGAAAGTTATCAAATGATTAGCGCGTAGGGTCTTTGTACTCGGAGGTTTTATCACCCAACACCCACACATTGTTTTTACGATTAATGTCAGCCATGCGCTGACTTGGATCGATCTCTATGCTTGTAATGGCTGCTACTGGTTTTGACAGCTTAAGTGAATAACTAGGATTAACCCATGGCCAGGCGGTGAGTACGTTTCTCTTCACAGCGTTGTCTTCAGCCGGTTTATTTCCCAACAATTCATTTGTAGAGATGTAAAACAATTCCATAGAGCCGTCTTGATACGTCACCATCAGGTCGATTGGCATCGGAAATTCTCCCAATCGGTCAAGCGTGACGTATGCATTGCCATCTTTTTCAGCCACAGAGGTAATAGCATAGTCAATGCGCTTGGTGGTGTAGATCCAATAGCGGAGGTACCAATGCAATTGCAATCCCGAAACTTTTTCCATCACGCGGACAAAGTCATTAGGCTCCGGGTGCTTCATCTTCCAGGTGTTGTAGTACTGGAGCATGCCTTTGTAGAAACTTTCATTCCCGATAAGGTATTTGAGTTGCTGCAGAAAGATGGCTCCTTCTGAATAGGCGGCCGTTCCGTACGCCCGGTTGGTGCTGAAGTGGTCTGAATGCTGGCCGGCAATCTCTTGTAGACCACTTGCTACCAACGAAAAATAACTGGCGTAACTTCCTGCATGCGGATTTTCTGTGGGAAAGAAAGTGGCGCGTGCTTCGCTGCTGGCAAAATCAGTAAAGCCTTCATCCATCCAGGCATACAACGATTCGTTTGAAGCAAGCGTCATTTGATACCAACTGTGCGCTATCTCATGCGCCATCGTGCCCGTTACGCCAGTCAGCGGGCCTTCACCCAGGATGAGTGTGCACATCGGATATTCCATCCCACCATCACCACCCTGGATAACGGAGTACGTGTCAAACGGATATTTGCCAAAGTATTTATTCAAGTGCTGAAAGGTCTGCACGGCATAGTCTTGCATTTTCTTCCAGTTCTCAGCCGTCTTTTCATTCTTTTGATAGAAGAAGTGCACTTCAGGACCATTTGGTACCTGCACGCGGTCGTGTGTGTACTCCGGATCGGCCGCCCAGGTAAAATCGATTACATCTTTGGCAATAAAATGCCACGTGAGATTGCCGGGCGCTCTTTCAACCTTTGCCCCGGCTTTTTCATAACCATGTCCAATCTTGTCTGCATTTTGCAACTTGCCCGTGCCGCCAATAACGTACGAAGGATCAATCGTGATCTTTACATCAAAATCTCCCCACACTCCGTGAAATTCCCTCGCTACATATTGATAGGCGTGCCATCCCTGGTAATCATACTCCGCCATTTTAGGATACCACTGCGTCATGGAGTAGGCGATGCCTTCGCGGTTGTTTCTGCCTGACCTTCTAATTTGAATGGGCACCTGCGATTCAAACTTCATGTCGAAGGTCGTCTTGGTTTTGGGTAGCAATGGCTTCGTCAGCGTAACTTCAAGCAGGGTACCGTTTACGCGATGCGAAGTCTCTTTGCCATCCTGGGTTAGGGATTGAATGTGCTGATATCCGATTTCGGTGTCCGTTAATTTTGAGATACGATCCATCACTCGTCTATCTGGGTCGGGCAGATTTCTCGAGCGCACGTCCATCATGCTGCCGGGCTGAAAGGCGTTAAAGTAGAGATGGTAATAGACTTTGGTGAGTGTATCTGGTGAATTGTTGTAATACACAAGTCGCTGCGTACCATTAACCCGGTGAGTAGCCACATCAAGGCTCACATTCATGGAGTACTCCACACGTTGTTGCCAATAGGCATTTTGAGACTGACTCGTAAAAAATGTAATGAAGAGAAGTAGGGTAGCGGCAATTTTATGCATAGGATCTGGCAGTGGTGATTGAATTCTGAAAAATATCAAATCCTTTTGCGTAAGCAAAGAACTCTTATGTCAGTTACTAAAAATTAAAAAAGCGGGTGATGGCAAAGGAGAGAAACCCACCCTTTTGAAGCCCCAGTTCTTCACCTGGCAAGGGCTGAGGCATGTTGTAGGTATAGTTAAGTAAGAAGGTCCAGTTATTTTTCCGCATACTGATTGGCATTGAAAGTGAGTAGTTCATTACGCCAAACTCTGTGGTTGTCTCTTCATACGTTAGCGGCTGGCGGAGCCGCAGTCTCAAAAGCGGGTTGGGATATACTTTGGTGGTGGTGACATCTTCCGAGCCAAACATTATTCCTGTATTCGGATAGATAGAGACTCGATCAAATCCAAGCCATTTTTTCTTCACCAGGTTCAGCCCCACATTAGGAAGTATCCGGTGTGCTGTTCGGTCACCAAAATAAAAGTAGTAATCCAAACGCAACACGGCTTTTTTAACTTCAAAGTAATTGGTGAGTCCGAAGTTGTTGGTATAGGGAATTGACACGGAATTATCGCCCGGTAAATTGTAAAAGTAGCGACTGTATTCACCGAGCAACGAGTACCATTTTGTAAACGATCGCAAGTAACCAATCGAAGCTACGGTGAGGTAAAAATTTGGATTGTACTCCTGGCTCCAGTAGCTACTCACATCGGCATAGGCCCCTGACTTGTGATAGTAGGCGATGCCCGGTGCCAACCCAAACCTGTCAATGTTAAACGTGCGATTGTCAGCAACGACATTGCTATTGTATCCGAGCCGTACGGCCATCTGCGATCGCCCAATGGCTGGCTCCGTTTTCAGGAGACTGTCGATCAATTCGAAAATGTCGAGCGAGTCTTGATAGGTGAAAAACTGATTTAAGGAATCAAGTGTTGCCTTTTGGGCCAATAGCGAATCAGCGCGCTGGGTCTGTGAATAGCCCCAGCACGCTGATATAAGCAGTGCCGCAAGTGCCAGTGACCGTTTCAATCAGTCATTATTTGTTTTCCCGTCTTAGCCGCTGATTTCGGTCTCGAAAGTTTTCTTTTCGTTGCTGCAGGTCTCTGCGCTGTTGCAATTGATTTAGAATCAGTTGCCTGAAATCTTGTTCGGCTTTGCGAAGGCTGAGCATCTGCTGCGCATTGATCACCTTCATGATGCGGCCGGAGTAATCCTTTTCAAGATCGAGTTCCCGTTGTTTGAGTTTTAGGCCCAATTCAACTAACTCTTTTTGCTTGGCAGGATCGGGGTTGGCCGGGTCCATGCCACGTTGCATCTGCCTGAATTCCTGCCGTACCTCACCGCGCTTTTGTGAAAACTCGCGGTAGACAGGCCAGAACTTTTCTGCTTGCTCCGGGGTAAGTCCGAGCCGGTTGGTGATCAGGGCAATGCGGGCCGCCTCCACTTTTTCTTTCACCTTCGGGTCAATGGTCTGCTGTTGTGGCAGATCATCCGCCTCTTGGGCTACGGCCATCCAGCCAACCAGGGCTAGCAAAAGAGTGAGGGTAATTTTTTTTGTTTTCATAGCACGTTAGAAATAATCTACTCCAAATTCATCTGTCAGTTGTTGCACATCATTACCATTCATTTCCAGTTCATTCATCGAGTCATCTTGCAAGGCACTCGCTTCGTCATCACTGAGAGGGGCGCCTTCCAGTAGTTCATCAGAGTTTACCTCCGTCTCATCCAGGTAGGCCACCAGTTGTTGTGTATCAACAGTGGCGAGCAACTCCTCTGCTGATAATGCTGCTGGCCTGCTCAGGTAAAACACAATACCAGCACCAATCACCAGCACGGGTAGGGCATACTTCAGGGAAAATCCCAAATAAACGCTCCAGCGGGTTTGCTTTTTTTCTTCGGCAATCCGGGATTGAATAACCCCGGGCAGTCTGTCAAAATAGCCCTCAGGGACTTCAAAAACGTTTTTTTTCGGTATGTCTTCCAGTTTCTTCATTTGTTTCGTCCTTCGACTGAATAAGTTGAACAAAGTTTAATCGTTCTTCAAATATTCCTCAATTTTCTTTACTGCGTGGTGGTAGCTCGCCTTCAGGGCCCCTTCCGAAGTACTCGTCACTTTTGCCATCTCCTCGTAGGGCATTTCATCATAATATTTAAGGTTAAAAACCAGCCGCTGTTTGTCCGGCAGTGTGAGCAATGCTTTTTGAAGTTTCTTCTGGATTTCATCTCCATCCAGGGCGGGTGTAGAGTCAATTTTAGCTGACAGCTCTACACTGATGTCTTCTATCGGCAGGAAAAACCTACGTCTCTTTTTGTTGAGATGCGTAAGGCATTCATTGGTAGCAATGCGGTATAGCCACGTGTAGAGTTGTGAGTCTTCTCGAAAGTTATCAATGTATTTATGAGCCTTGATGAAAACCTCCTGCGTGACATCATCCGCATCATCATGGTCGATTACCATTTTGCGGGCCAGCCAATACACCTTTTGCTGATACGCACGTACCAGCAAATTGAAGCCGTAGCTCCGCGTTTCAGGATTTCTGATTTTGGCTAAAAGCTCTTTGTCGTCCAAGGTCCGGGCTAAATCAATTCTTAGACAAGTATAAACAAGAATGGTTTAATGACCTTCAAATGACTGCAGTGCGTCAGCTAGGCATTCATATTGTTCCTTCGAATGGGCAGGAAAATTGGCAAATCGAAGATGGCGTTCTTTAAATTCGCCATATCCTTCTCCGGGAGCAAAGCCACGTACAGTGAGGAACTCTGTAAGTGCTTTAGTGTGATTCCCACAGTCTGCTACAATTACAGTCTCTGACCTATCGGAAGCATTACTGACAAATGGCTTAATCAGCGGATGGTCTTCCAGTGTTTTATATAGCAGCACGGCTTTGTATGTTGTCTCTTTTCGAATGGTATGAATCCCTCTTCGCAGTAAGTCCTCTACAACCTTTCCCAACAAGTAGATGGCAAGTACGTTGGGAGTTTCCGGTGTTTGTCGTTTAGTATAAAAACTATACAGAGAAGGTAGTGAGTGATAACTGCCAATGGCACCCTTTTTTGAAGCGAGTTGCTTCGCCTTTGCAAGGCAACGTTCATTTGCCATCCACACACCCAAGCCTGCCGGCAGACCAAAGCCCTTTTGAATGGAAAAAAAGGCAGAATCAATTTTCGAGAAATCAAGATCAACATGGGGCAGCGAACTGACGGCATCAACAATAACAAGACTTTCTGATTGCTTGCCCTTGAAAGAATTAATGAAAGGAAGTGATAGCGAAACCCCGGTGCTGGTTTCGTTGTGCGTTAATGCAATCAATTCATATGAACTATCGATGGATGCCGAAGCAAATCCTTCGCCTGCCTTAGCCTCTATCTTGGATGGCCGTTTGTCAAGTTGTGTTGCTATTTCGAAGTATCGTTTTGAAAATGCCCCGTTTACAAAGTGAAGAGACCGATCACTCACAAGGTTCTGAAGGCTCCGTTCCCATATCTCGGTGGCAGACCCCGTGAACACAATAAAGTAATCAGCGGGAAGTCCTAGCAATTCGTGCAGGCCGCTCACTGCGGAGTCATATAGCTTTTCAAACTCCTTGCTTCGATGCGAAAGGGAAGGCACTCCTTCCTTAAGCGCTTTCTTTATGTGATCACTAACAGTGAAGTAAAGTTGTGAAGGGCCTGGCGTAAAATTGATCATGCGAAATGGAAGACGGGCGAAGTACTAAAAAAATAGAAAGAAATCAAGGCTGGCGGGACATGAACATTTGTGTACGTTTGAAACATAAATCCACCTGGATTCGGGACTACGTTTGCTGAACCTAACATGTAAAACAAATGCCGGGCCCAAGTTGTCAAACAAAATCAGGCCTCATCCCCGACTTGTCGGGGCCCTCGCCCAAAAAGCAGGTTAACGGAGGAAGGTTGCGGTTGATGGCAGCCCAAAACCTGTCTTAAATTGGGGTTCAGAAACACCTCTCCGTGTCCGGTGGATTTTTTTCTTCTAAAAGACTGATTTAACCTCCGACTACCGTCTTGAGCTTTTCGATCAGACCATCCCAGAGGTCTTGAAGTTCTTCCATATCATCAAAATCTGAATAGTCGTAGACCTTGAGAAAGGTCATTTGGGTGAGTTCATTTACTTCCAGGCTAAGCTCAAAGTAGGAGGGATCTTTTTTGTCTTCAGGAGTCTCGGCTAGGTATTCAAAGCGCACGAAGTGGTTGGTGCGGTGTGAACTGATAAAGGCTTTGTGTTCTTCATTATCCCACACAAAGGTGAAGATCTTCTCAGGGCTGATGCGCACATCGTCAGCAAACCACTCAGATAAACCACTGGCCGTCTGAATGTAAGGATATAGCATTTTTACTGAAGCATGAAGCTCGTAGTCGGCTGTAAATAATTGCTTCTGTGTCATCTGCGCTTCCATTCTGCTATTTGAATGGAAGATAAGTAAATTTTCCGGAAGGACAAATTTTGAAATCGTTGGTCAAATGTATGAATGATTGTAGCGAGGAGAGGCCCTGATGACCATCGGGGTGTAGCGAGGAGCAGTCCCGATGACTATCGGGATGAACTGCCGACCTGATGTTTAAAGCTTGATTGATGTTTGTAGCGAGGAGCAGATTTGAACTGCCGACCTTCGGGTTATGAATCCGATGCTCTAACCAACTGAGCTACCTCGCCTTATTACTTTCTACGAGAATTCATCTAATCCCCGTGATGCGAATACTCTTCCCGATAACTATCGGGACAACTAAGCTACCTCGCCTTATTACTTTCTACGAGAATTCATCTAATCCCCGTGATGCGAATACTCTTCCCGATAACTATCGG
>JAIENH010000231.1 GCA_019751475.1 Cyclobacteriaceae bacterium | reverse complement strand
TCATTTACTCGTGATTCTGAAAAATTCACCAATATATTTCTAACCGGCCCGGCAGAATTGGTGTTTGAAACGGACTGGGAAATCTAGAGATCAAGGTGTCTTGTTCCATTGATGTGAAGCTGTTGCACATCATTTAAGCCAATAAGGCATTACTTTTCAACGTAAGCCTGTCAAAAGGTGTCCTGGCAAATGCTGGAACTATAATTGCACCCCGAAAACCTTTAACTTTACGCCCCTTTGCGGGAATGCTATGCTAAAACTCATCGCCAAGCTATTTGGCACGAAATCAGAAAAGGATATTAAGCGCGTAATGCCGTTGGTGGAGGCAACCATCCGCGAAGGTGAAAAGCTTAAAGGACTCTCCCACGATGAACTGCGCGGCCAAACCGATAGCGTGCAGGCTTTTATTAACGAAAAGCTCAAACCCATTGACGACTCCCTTGCTGCGCTACACAAGGAAATAAACGATCATCCCGAACTCGACCTGCACCAGAAGGAGGCACTCTTCAACCAAATCGACCAGATCGAGAAAGACCGCAACAAAGAATTAGAAAAAGTATTGATGGAAGTGTTGCCACGGGCCTTTGCCATCGTGCGCGAAACTGCCAAGCGGTTTAAGGAAAATGAATACCTCGAAGTGACTGCTCGCGAGTACGACCATCAGTTTGCCGCAAAATACGATCATGTAAAAATTAATAGCGGCAAAGCACATTGGCAAAATCAATGGATGGCAGCGGGCAATCTGGTGAAGTGGGACATGGTGCACTACGATGTGCAGATCATTGGCGGTATTGTATTGCACGAAGGTAAAATTGCCGAGATGGCTACCGGTGAAGGAAAAACGTTGGTGGCTACGTTCCCGGCTTTTCTTAATGCACTGGCCAAGCGTGGTGTACACATCGTGACGGTAAACAACTACCTCGCCACACGCGACAGTGAGTGGATGGGGCCGCTCTTCCAGTTTCATGGGTTGACCATCGACTGTATAGATAAGCACGAACCCAATTCGCTTGCGCGAAGAAATGCTTACCAGGCCGACATCACGTACGGTACGAACAACGAGTTTGGCTTTGACTACCTGCGCGACAATATGGCGCGCGATCCGGAAGAGCTGGTGCAGCGCGGACATCATTATGCCATGGTGGATGAAGTGGATAGTGTACTGGTGGATGAAGCCCGTACACCTCTTATTATATCAGGACCTGTGCCCCGCGGTGACGAACATGAATTCTATGATCTGAAGCCACGCATCTTCAAGTTGGTGGAAGAACAAAAGAAATTAGTAACACAATACCTCAACGAAGCCAAAAAGCAGCTGGCCGAAGGCAATGATAAAGATGGCGGGCTGGCGCTTTTCAGGGCGCACCGAGGCATGCCAAAGTTCAAGCCGTTGATTAAATTTCTCAGCGAGGCAGGGTCTAAATCCGTCCTTCAAAAAACAGAAAACTTTTACCTACAAGACAACAAGAAGGAGATGCCCAAGGCTGACGCCCCGCTCTTTTTTGTGATCGATGAAAAAGATAACAGCGTTGATCTCACTGACAAAGGCATTGACTTGATCACAGGCGAAGGAGAAGATCCCAAGTTCTTCATTCTTCCGGAGATCGGCATTGAGCTGAATAGGATAGAAAAAGACTCTGGCCTTGACACAGCTACACGCTCACAGAAAAAAGATGAACTGATCCGTGAGTACTCTACGAAGTCGCAGCGGATACACAGCATCAACCAGTTGCTGAAAGCTTACACGTTGTTTGAAAAAGATACCGAATACATCATTGTTGACGGCAAAGTAAAAATTGTAGATGAGCAGACAGGCCGTGTGCTGGATGGCAGACGCTACTCCGATGGTTTGCACCAGGCGATCGAGGCAAAAGAAAATGTGAAGGTGGAAGACGCCACGCAGACATATGCTACGATCACGCTTCAGAATTATTTCCGCATGTATCACAAGCTGGCGGGTATGACTGGTACGGCTGAGACGGAAGCAGGCGAATTATGGGACATCTACAAATTGGATGTGGTGGTGATTCCTACCAACAAACCCGTGACGCGCAAAGACATGGATGACCTCGTGCACAAAACCATGCGCGAGAAATTCAATGCCGTAGTAGAGGAAATTGTATCGCTCACCAAAGAGGGCCGACCCGTGCTGGTAGGTACCACGTCCGTAGAAATATCTGAGTTGCTCAGCCGCATGCTGCAATTGCGCAAGATCAAGCACAACGTGCTGAACGCAAAGCAGCACCAACGCGAAGCGGAAATTGTGGCCGAGGCCGGTAAGCCTGGCACGGTTACCATCGCCACGAACATGGCTGGCCGTGGTACAGATATAAAACTCACGCCTGAGTCGAGGGCAGCGGGTGGTCTTGCCATCATCGGCACTGAGCGCCATGAGTCGCGAAGGGTTGACAGGCAGTTACGCGGTCGGTCGGGTCGCCAGGGAGACCCCGGTACGTCTAAGTTTTACGTGTCGCTGGAAGATAACCTGATGCGTCTATTCATGCCCGAGCGCATTGCCCGCATCATGGATCGCCTCGGCCTGAAAGAAGGTGAAGTGATTTCGCATTCCATGGTCACCAGCTCCATCGAACGTGCACAGAAGAAAGTGGAAGAAAATAACTTCGGCATACGCAAGCGACTGTTGGAATATGACAACGTCATGAATTCGCAGCGCGAAGTAATCTACAAACGCAGACGCAACGCGCTGTTTGGTGAGCGTCTTCAGTTGGACATCCTAAACATGATGTTCGACACGTGCGAAGACATGGTGGTGAATGCCAAAGCAGGTGACAGCTTTGAAAACTTCCGCGTAAGCGTGCTTAGCACCTTGGGGTTTGACTTCTCCATCACCCAGGAAGAGTTTGCTAAACTCGATCAACAGGCCTTGACGGAAAAACTCTACGAGCAATCGCTGGCCCACTACGAAACAAAAAACAAGATGGTGGCGCAAAAGAGTCTGCCCATCATCCAGGATATTTTTAAAACCCGCGGTGCCACCATTGAAAATATTTTGGTGCCCTTCAGCGATGGCATAAAACAAATTGGCGTGGCTGCACCGTTGAAAAAATGTATTGAGACCAACAACGCAGAACTCATTCGCTCCATGGAGAAGATGATCACGCTGGCCATCATCGACCAGCAATGGAAGGAGCATCTTCGTGACATGGATGACCTGAAGCAAAGTGTGCAAAATGCCGTGTACGAACAGAAAGACCCGCTCTTGATTTACAAGTTCGAAGGGTTTGAAGCATTCAAGCGGTTTATTGCACGTGTAAATGAAGAGACCATTACGTTCCTGATGAAAGCGGAGATACCCGTGCAGGAGCCGGAGCGTGTGCAAGAAGCGCGCTCGCAAAAGCGGCAGCGCTTCAGCGAACAAAAAGACGAATCACAATCCTTGCTACAAGGAGGAGGCGGTGGCCAGGCGCCTCAACAGCAACAACCAGAGCAAAAAGTGATGCCTGTGAAGTCAGAAAAAATTGCCGGTCGCAATGATCACGTCACTGTGCAGTACCCAGACGGTCGCGTGCTGAAAGATGTGAAATTCAAGAAAGTTGAGGATGATGTAAAAAATGGCAGGTGTATTGTTATAGAACAATAGATGATAACACGAAGTAACAATAAAACACCCAAAAGCACCACCCGCACACTTGTTGTACGGTCGTTGCCTGTTTTATTACTGATGTTGTCGTTTGCCTGTGCCGCACAAAAAGGCAGCAAACCGTACTATCACGAAGATCTCTACTCGCTTCGCCCCAAACTTCCAGACGTGGTTGATACCGTAAAGCAGGTAGATCTTCATCAAAAGGGGCCGGTGATTCCGACTAAAAATGTTAACGCCAGAGTAGATGCCGTGCTCGATAGCATTAACCGGTTCAACCTCACGCGTAAGTTTATTGATGGCTACACTATTCAGATCTACTCCGGCCAAAACCGTGAAGATGCCATGAACGCCAAAAAGAAAATGGTGACGGAGAGCATTGGCCTTTCGGCCGAATTGGAATACACGCAACCCAAATTTCGTGTACGGGTAGGTAGCTACTATTCACGGCTCGAAGCACAAAAAGACCTGGTGCGCCTGAAGCGCAACTTCCCGAACGCCATCCTGGTGCCGGAGAAAATTCTTGTTCGCTGATGCAACTGCTGGAAAAAGTAAAGCAACTCTCGCAAAGCCTGGCAACTGAAACCATTGCCACGCGCAGACACTTGCATGCTCATCCAGAACTTTCGTATAAAGAATTTAAAACAGTCGAATATGTTTCGAAGGCCCTTGCCGATATGGGCCTTGCCCCTCAACCGATAGCAGGCACTGGTCTGGTGGTGCTGATAGAAGGAAAAAATCCTTCTTCCAAAGTAATCGCCCTGCGAGCCGATATGGATGCTCTACCAATTGCAGAGCTCAATACATCGGAATACAAATCCAGAAATGAGGGCGTGATGCATGCCTGCGGACACGATGCCCACACAGCCTCACTGTTGGCTACGGCCAAAATTCTTTGTGCTGTGCGAAATGAGTTTGAGGGTACTGTAAAACTTCTTTTCCAGCCGGGAGAAGAAAAAAATCCCGGTGGTGCCTCCATCATGATCAAAGAAGGTGCTTTAAAAAATCCAGCCCCGGCCGCCATCATTGGGCAGCATGTTATGCCGTTGTTGCCTGTTGGCAAAGTTGGCTTTCGCGAAGGAATGTACATGGCCAGCAGCGATGAGATTTATTTGAGGGTCATTGGCAAGGGTGGTCACGCGGCCGCACCAGAATTGTTAATCGACCCGGTAGTAGTGGCGGCTCACATCATCATCGCCTTGCAGCAAATCATCAGTCGCAATGCCAGCCCAAAGCAGCCTACAGTATTGTCATTTGGACAAATAAAAGCAGAAGGCGCAACTAACATCGTACCGGACGAGGTAAGCATTGCGGGCACTTTCCGTGCGCTCAACGAAAAGTGGCGCGAAGAAGGAATTGCCAAAATCAAAAAGATGGCCACCGGCCTTGCCGAAAGCATGGGTGCTCGCTGCGAAGTAACTATCTCTCACGGCTATCCTTATCTTGAAAACAACCCTGAACTGACCCGGGCTATTCGGTTGGCGGCAGAAGAATACCTGGACAAAGACAATGTGATTGATATTGACCTCACACTTGGCTCTGAAGACTTTGCCTACTACTCGCATGTGGTGCCAGCGTCTTTTTACCGGCTGGGTACACGAAACGAAGCCAAAGGCATCACCTCTTACATTCACACGCCCACCTTTGATATTGATGAGTCGGCTCTCGCCATTGGCCCGGGGCTCATGGCCTGGATGGCAATAAAACAGCTTTCGTTTTAGCCAACCAAAATATTAGCTCTGCGCAACTTTGCGTATTTCTCTGCATCCTTTGCGGTAAAAAAATAACCGCTAAGCGCGCGGAGATCCGCAGAGGCTACAACCACCAAGGTCACGGAATACCAAAGAGAATGCTGCGACAATTGAAATGTACTCTTGCCAACTTTCCTTGCTTGTAATCACTATATTTACCTAAGGCATGGAAGATCAAGTCCCTCACCCGGAACCCGCACCGGCAAAAAATAATCAATGGAAAATTTATTTCCGCAACACGATCTACATCATCGGGGCGTTGCTGATTTTTCTCTTTGCCCTGGAACTGATGCTTTCCTCGTTGCAACACCTCGGCAAGACGGCCGCTGAAACGATTATCCTCGCCACCTCCAATCCTTTTACCGCGCTCTTCATCGGCCTGTTGATCACGGCCATCATTCAAAGTAGCACAGCTACTACCTCCATGACCGTGGCGCTGGTGGCCTCGGGCTCCCTCACGCTTGAAAGTGCCGTGCCCATCATCATGGGTGCCAATGTGGGCACTACTATTACGAGCACCATTGTATCCTTAGGTTTTTTGCCGAAGAAAAAAGAATTCAGGCGGGCCGTTGCAGCCGGAACCTACCACGATTTTTTCAATATTCTCACTGTTATCATTCTCTTTCCGCTGGAATACTATTTTCAGTTTCTGTCGCGCTTGTCGCAATACATGGCGACTACTTTTTTCAATCAGCCGGTAGCAGGAACGGGCGAAAGTTTTTCGCTTTTTAGAGGTGGCATCAGCACACTTACGGATTTGATTGTAGCCGCAATCGGCAATGGATTTGTGTTAGTGATTCTGTCCTTGGTATTGCTCTTTGGTTCAATTCTGTTTTTCAGAAGAGTGCTCACCAACATACTGGGCTTTGGCTCACCCGGTCGCTTCCAACAATTTTTCTTCCGCAGTCCGCTCAAGTCATTTGCGTGGGGCGTGCTCACGACCGCGGCCATTCGTTCCAGTTCAGTGACCACTTCGCTAGTCGTACCATTGGTGGCCAAGAAGGTGGTGCGGTTGCGCAGCGCTGTGCCCTTCATACTTGGGGCCAACATTGGCACTACCATCAGTGCGTTTCTTGCGGCCATGGTCAATTCCAATACTGCCATCAGCATCGCCATCGCACATTTTCTTTTCAATTTCATCGGGGTGATATTGTTTTTCATCGTGCCGGGTGTGAAAGAAGTGCCGATTTGGTTGGCCAACGAACTTGGCAGACTTACGCTGAAGTACCGACTGGCAGGCTTACTCTATTTGTTGGTCATGTTTTTCTTCATCCCGTTTTCACTGATTTATTTTAATCGGAATGCCGTCTCCGTAACGGAGCTTACGTATCAACGAACGGAGAACAATAAAAACTCCTCCTATACCATCATCACCAAAACTTTTGAAAACCAAACTGTGAGCCATTGGACGGTCTACCCCGACCAGCGGATGACCGAACCGCAGGAGATTTATTCGGTGTACCGAAAACGCAACGTGCTAATATTGGGAAACGAACTTTTTGAATTGAATAAGCCTGGCTTTTGCCGGGATGGGGAGGACAAACTTGGCAAATTCAAGATGTGCATTCGCGAGATACTTCCTAAACTTTCGGTAAATACTACACTGTCATTTGACTCTGTGTATGTTTTTGAAAAGACCTATGAGCGGCTCGCCAATGGATCGGCTTTGAGTTATATCAGTTCACCTACGGGTATGATGATAAAAAAAGAAAGACGCGACTCCTTGCGTCAAATTACCTCGCAGGAAATACTATCGCAGGTAGTTAAAAAGTAAGTTGTCCGCTCACAAAAGCTATACGGCCATCACCATCCAATTGGCTGGTTTATCCAAAAAAGTTGAAAATCCCCTATATTGCCAGACACTATGGACAAACTGTCGGAGACCATCTTAAAATTTCTACGGCTGGACAACTTTGTGCAAAATCTCACCGGTTATGTAGAAGATCGCATTGAGCTGATGAAGCTGGAAATCCGCGAAGACGTAGCCAAAGCGGTGGCCCGCGGCATGGTGATGATCGCGCTTTTTTTTATGGTCTTTCTCTTTTTGATTTTCTTCAGCATCGGGTTGGCCCATTTTTTCAACCAGTATTTCACTTCCTCTTATGCCGGCTTTTGGATTGTAGCAGGAATCTATGGAGTGACCTTTTTGCTGCTTTTGATATTCAGAAAAAGTATCAATCACTTCTTTGAGAAAGAATTGTCGGACATGATAAAACGAAAAGAAAAGTAATGGAACTGCTCGAAGGCCAGGATCCCGAAAAGAAAAAACTCATCGAGAGCTCCGAGCGGCATAAGCGTGCGCTGGAAAAGGAGGTGGGTGACATGAGGGCGAAAACCGACAAGATGATCACCAATGCCCTGATCATTGGCGGGTCGTTGGCACTGACGTATTTTGTAGTCAGCTCTTTGTCGAGCAGCAAGAAAAAGAAACGCAAAGCGAAAGCAGCCGCAGCTTCAGCAGCCACAGACGGAAACGAAGAAGAGGCAGAAGATGACAGTCCTTCCATCCTGGGCAACATTGGCACGCAAGTGCTAAATCAAGCCACTGTGCTCCTGCTAGACATTGCAAAAGAAAAACTTGCCGACTATTTACAATCCAGAAAAACCCGGGATGAAAATTCTTGACATCCTTCAACAGCGCCATCGCGCAGGTAAAAAGTCCATTGCGGTTCTCATCGACCCCGACAAGGCAGACGATGCCGGTAAGCTGAAGCATCTTATTAACCTTGCAAATGAAAATTGTATTGATTTTTTCTTTGTGGGTGGCAGTCTTATCACCACGCCCAATCTCTCTGAAGTCATTCAACACATTAAAGAAGATGTAAACATACCAGTGGTGTTGTTTCCGGGAAGTTCGTTGCAAATTGATCCTTCAGCCGATGCGATTCTTTTTCTGTCGTTAATCTCAGGTCGAAACCCGGATTTACTCATCGGGCAACACGTGCAGGCTGCACCTATTTTGAAGAACAATCGTATAGAAGTGCTGCCCACGGGCTACATGCTCATTAGTTCGGGCCGTACTACCTCTGTAGCTTACATCAGCAACACAACACCCATACCCGAAGACAAATATTCCTTGGCTGCATGCACAGCATTGGCCGGTGAGATGCTGGGGCTGCGTCTTATCTACCTTGATGCCGGCAGCGGTGCCGAGCGGGAGATCAGTCCGCGGATGATCTCCGCTGTTCGCAAATCCATATCAGTGCCCATGATTGTAGGGGGTGGAATCAACACACCTCAAAAAGCACTGAGTGCGCTGGAAGCCGGTGCCGATATGATTGTGATCGGCAACGCGCTTGAAAAATCTCCTGACCTGCTCACGGATATTAGCGACAAGGTGTACGATTGGAATCAAAGTGTAGAAGCAGGCAAGTAGCAAGTCACCTTTTTATTGGTAAGCATGCCGAATCTTTACATCATAGCCGGGTGCAATGGAGCGGGAAAAACCACCACATCGTTTACAATTTTACCCGAGATGCTTAATGTCTGTATCTGGGGGAAAATCCCTCGCCTTTAGGCGAAGACTTTAGTTTAATAATTTTGTATGAAGCGAACACTAGATGACTCAGCGATTTTCTCCCGAATGATTTCCGAGTCTATATGCATTGCTTCAGTCGGCTTTAGCCGATACTAAACCCTTCGGCTTTTAGCCGAAGGTAGTTCAGTTGTAAAGAGTTTGTTAATGCTGATGAAATTGCCAGAGGCCTTTCTCCTTTTCAACCGGAAACAGTTTCTTTTCAGTCGGGAAGAATAATGCTTAACCGCATCAAAGAATTACTAAGAGCAAAAAATGACTTTGGCTTTGAAACGACCTTGGCAACAAGGAGTTATGTTCACCTGATTAATGAAGCAAAAAACCTTGGCTATACAATTGTATTGGTTTTTTTCTGGTTAGAATCAGTTGAGCTAGCAAGGGCACGCGTTCGTTCCAGAGTTGAGAAAGGTGGTCATGACATTCCATCAACTGTAATCGAACGAAGATACTATAGGGGTATTTCAAATTTTTTTAACTTCTATCAGAAAATGTCTGATCGATGGGCCATCTATGATAACTCTAGTGATCGCTCTACCATAGTTGCGATCGGTTCATCAGAGTTAGTGATTGAAATTAATAATCATGATATTTGGAAAAGACTACTGTCAATAAAATGAACCCAGTCGAGAACGACCAATTGATTGAAAAGATAACCGAAGGTGTAAACCGGGCTATTCAGCGACTCATTGAAAAGACTAAAAAAGAAGACGGTGAGCTAGTGATTTCTCGAAACGGAAAAGTGATGATAGTAAAAGCTCGTGATCTACAATCTCCGAAGCAATAGTTTAGTTGCTATACCACTAGTGTTTTGATGTTTTTATAAATTGTTCATTGAAATTATTGATTGTGTTGGAGTTACGGGTGTTTCTGTCC
>JAIENH010000345.1 GCA_019751475.1 Cyclobacteriaceae bacterium | reverse complement strand
CTCCACCGCCTGGCGTGGGTCGTGGTATCCCTTACGGGAATTTTCATCCGAGCCAAACATACCACCCGGTACTTGCCCGTACAGTTCACGAATAAAACTCTGATTGTCGTAGCTGGCCTTCAGGTCTGTCGGGTCACCACTCTGCTGATAGTAGGTGGCTGGTTCGCGAAAGCATTGTGCAATATTGACATTGTGCCAGTTGGGAAGCCAGTTTTTTAACTTCCAGTTGGCGGTGTTGCGATGGATTTTGAAAGCGAGTTCTAGCAGCCATTTTTCTTCTGTGATGTTATACAACCAGTACACACTGTATAAGTTGTCGCCTCCGCGGCTGTTCTCCCAGTAGTCGGTAAGAAAATCATTTTCAGGAATGGTGAGTTGCCATTTGAAGTACTTCGTCATGTGGGTGATTACACGCGGGTCGTGGCTGTATTCATAGTACGATTGCAAAACAAAGAGCATCAGCATCTGCGCCCACAAGTCGCGCTTGCCAGTTGTCTTGCGAATTACATATGGGCCAAAGTCACCGTTGTCGCGCTGGCTATTGAGTGTGCCGTTGATCCACACCATGGCCTCGTCTATCATTTTTTTGTCGTTGAGCACGTAGCCAATGTTGGCGTAGCCCTTGAGCCAGTAAGGCATTTCCTCCCAACCCCAGTCGCCCGTGCCGTCTTTGTTTAGCCAAGCATTGTTTTTCTTCGTAAGCCACGCACTGATTTCACCCAACTGCCCGGTCAGGCCATCGCGTTGCAGCTCCAGGTTTTTAAGCAACCATCCGCCCGGCTTGATGTTGCCCACTGGCAACTTTACCAGGTGCTGCGGCTTCAAAGGAGGTTGATTGGTAGCGTAATGACTATTGAGCGAAGTGTTGTCTGGTTTTTCTACCACAGAGACTTGCCACTGGGCAGCGAGTGGAAATGCTGTTAAACAAACCAGAAGAAAGGCTACGTATTTCATACAAAGTGCTTTTATCAAATGTATGACAGATCTGAAAGGCAATCAAGGAGGTAAATCAAGATGCAGCGGGCCTGCTAATTCTCGCGCAGCTTCCTAAAAAATCGAAGTACAAGTTCTTTGCTCTCTTGTTGATGAATACCTTTCACTACCTCGGTGCGCGGATGAAGCAACGGAGTAGACACCAGGCTATAACCACGCTGACCGTCTTCTGCACCAAACACAAGCTTTTGTAACTGCGTCCAGTGAAGGGCACCGGCACACATCACACACGGCTCCAACGTAACATAGAGTGTGCATTCGTCCAGGTATTTTGATCCAAGGTAGTTGGCAGCGGAGGTAATGGCGAGCATCTCTGCATGAGCCGTGGCATCGGTCAGTCGCTCGGTTTGGTTATGGGCGCGGGCAATAATTTTATTCTTGCACACCACCACCGCTCCGACCGGCACCTCACCATCGTCAAATGCTTTGCGGGCTTCTTTCAAAGCCTCGCTCATAAAATAATCGTCTGTGTATAGCTCCATGCTTATCGCACGCGCACGCTCTTCATGATCTCGCGTGCTGTGGTTTGCCAATCCTCGCGCAAATCTTTCGGGCAACTGAAGGTAAACACCAACGTGCGGTCCGGCTCTACGAGATATTGAATGTATGTGTATCGAAGAACAGGATCTGAAAATCCCTGCTTGCGTCTGTCTCCGCTGATGCGCGATTCAAACTCAAAAAAGAAGAACTTCTTTTTTTTCAACAGGTGGGTGCCTTCGTCAATTGGTTCGAGTCGGTCGTAAAGATTGTAAAGACTGGCTTTAAAAAACTCCTGAGCCATCACCGCGTCTCCGTCAGGCCAGTTGGTAGCAGAAATATTCACACTAAAATCTACCACCCGATCCTGATTGGTAAAGGCGCCTAACGGGGCTCGTACGGATGGATAGCGCTGGGCCACATCATCCGGTGTCATCGGAAACATTTCGGTCGGGAGAGACACGGTTATATCGTCCGTCACTTTCGTTTTCACCAATTTGGCATTCGTGAATGACGTGGTCACCAAAAAGACAATAATCACTGCGTATTTCATCATGGCCGGAATAACGATAAACAGGTAAGGTTTATTAACTTGCGCGCCCAAAATTAGTGAAATAAGATGCTACGAACACACACCTGCGGTGAACTGAGAATAAACGATGTCAACAAGACGGTTACCCTTACGGGATGGGTACAACGGCTGCGCGACAAGGGCAGCTTGCTGTGGATTGACCTCCGCGACCGGTACGGCATCACGCAACTCTTCCTGGAAGAAGGAAAGTCGGATGCAGCATTGATGATCTCGGCACGAAAGCTTGGGCGTGAGTTTGTGGTACGCGTGACAGGTATCGTGGCGGAACGTCTTTCGAAAAATGACAAAATACCTACCGGGGCCATCGAAATAAAAGTAGATAGAATTGAAGTGTTGAATGAGTCGAAGCTCCCTCCCTTTACCATTGAAGATGAAACAGACGGTGGTGACGACCTGCGCATGACGTATCGTTACCTTGATTTGCGTAGAGCACCTGTTCGTGAAAGCTTGCAGTTGCGCCACAAAATGGCGCAGCAGACACGCATTTATTTAGACAGTTTGAATTTCATCGAAGTCGAGACACCTGTCTTGATAAAATCGACACCCGAAGGTGCCCGCGACTTTGTTGTGCCTTCGCGCATTCATCACGGTGAGTTTTATGCTTTGCCACAATCTCCACAAACATTCAAGCAGCTATTGATGGTAAGTGGCTTTGATCGCTACTATCAGATTGTAAAATGCTTTCGCGATGAAGATCTCCGGGCCGACCGCCAGCCGGAGTTTACCCAGATCGACTGCGAGATGGCATTCATCACGCAGGAAGATATCTTGAGTACGTTTGAAGGATTGGTAAAACATCTTTTCAAATCCGTGAAAGGCATTGACATACCACCCTTGCCGCACATGACGTATTCAGATGCCATGAAGTTCTACGGCTCCGACAAACCCGACACTCGCTTTGATATGAAGTTTGTTGAGCTGAACGATGTGATCAAAGGAAAGGGCTTCCAGGTGTTTGATGGTGCTGAATTGGTAGTGGGCATCAGCGCGAGCGGCTGTGCCGAGTACACCCGTAAGCAATTGGATGAACTTACAGAGTTTGTGAAGCGGCCTCAAATTGGAGCGAAAGGATTGGTCTATATTCAGTGCAAAGCAGATGGTTCATTCAAATCATCGGTTGATAAATTTTATTCAGCCGATGACCTGAAGCGCGTGGCTGAAAAAATGAATGCACAACCAGGCGACCTGGTGTTGATTTTATCTGGTGAAACAAATGCTACCCGCAAACAACTCAACGAGCTTCGCTTGTTGATGGGAGAAAAACTGGGCCTGCGCGATAAAAATAAATTCTCCGCCCTGTGGGTACTCGACTTCCCCTTGCTGGAATGGAACGAAGAAACCAAACGCTACCACGCTATGCACCATCCATTCACTTCACCCAAGCGGGAAGACTTGTCACTGCTAGACACGGATCCTGGCAAGGTGAGAGCGAATGCTTATGATATGGTGATCAATGGCACGGAGGTGGGCGGTGGCTCTATCCGTATTCACGACCGCCCCACACAGCAACTGATGTTCAGCAAACTGGGCTTCACGGAAGAAGAAGCCAAGAAGCAGTTTGGCTTCCTCATGGAGGCGTTTGAATTTGGTGCTCCTCCGCACGGTGGCATTGCGTTTGGCTTCGACCGTCTCTGCTCACTTTTTGGTGGAGCAGATTCTATCCGCGATTTCATTGCCTTCCCCAAGAACAATGCCGGTCGTGATATGATGATCGATACTCCGTCTACCATTTCAGAAGAACAACTGAAGGAGTTAGGTATACAGGTACGACCCTGAGTTACGGATGAATGCGTACCTTCGTATGGTATGAAATCGTATGATTTTGTTGAGAAGGTGCTCCAGGTAAATGAACTGGCTAATGAATTTTATAATTCTAATCCAGCGCATACCCAAAAGCTTGACCTTCACCATCCTGACTTGCAGCACCTGATCAACAGTCTGGAAAAATACCAGGTACGCTACATCTTGATTGGTGGTTTTGCGATGGCATTTTATGGTCACGTACGTGCTACCAATGACCTTGATCTGTGGATATGCAACGATGAGGCGAACATGAAAAACTTGCGCGAGGCCTTGATCGATGCGGGCTATACCGAGGCGAAAGCACTGCAAGCCACAACCCAGTTAGTGCCCGGGATGGCGATCTTCAATATGCTTGAATCCGGATTTAAGCTGGATCTTATGCACTTTCTAAAAGCTTTCCGCGAAGTAGACTTCGATGCCTGTTATAGCCGCGCTAGCAATTCAACCTTTCGAGGTACTACTTTAAAAGTGCTGGCTGCCCAAGATATGCTCGTGGAAAAGCAATCTGTAAATCGTGAAAAAGACTTGGCTGATATTTCATTCCTGAAGAAATTACTTGGCTAGCACACGCTGGTGATTTTCTCAAAGTTGTGTAGATTGAAGGGTCTATTTTCTATGGCGCGTGTCCTGAGACCTTTACTGCTTATAACCTTCATGGTTCTGTTTGAGAATGTCTATGCCCAGGACAGCCTTCGGCAGGCACTGAAAGAAAGGTTTGTGCAAGACTCAATAAAAATCTACAAACCCAGTCGTATCTCGTTTGATGTTATTTTTGATAATCGAAAATCCTACTTGCGCGATAAGGAAGTCGACATTGTGGGTTATAACATTGGATTAATTTTTAGAAATCGCTATCGACTCGGGGTAGGCGCGTATCAAATAAAAGAAGATCAAAAAGTGCTTGTGGCAGGCACCACAACAAAAGCGCAAAAGCCGCGCACACGCTACCGCGAATTGGAGCTCTCCTACCTGATGGTAAACTTTGAATACTGGCTCGTCAACTCGCGATGGCTGGAAGTGGCCATTCCCGTAGAAGTTGGTTTTGGAAATACATCTTTCGTCATAAAAGCTGGTGACAACCAAACGGTGGTGTCAAGCAAGAGCGGTTCGTTTTTTCCAAGTGGCATCGGCCTTCAAGTAAAAATCAAACCTCTGCGCTGGGTGGGACTTAACGGCCTCATCGGCTATCGCAAGTCACTAAAAACATATGACATTAACGCAGACTTTGACGGGGCCTTTTATTCCTACGGTGTGAGCGTTTTCATCGGCAACATTCTTGATGACATCAAGTTTCATAAAGTACGAAAGCGCTACCGTGCCGCCATTGCAGCCTTGTAAATCTCAAATCAACACACGGCTTACTTCGTCTGCATCAATTTCTATGTCGTCCTCTCCTACTTCGTCAAAGGGATCTTCCAGGTGGTCTTGAATGTTGTCAAGGCTTACCAAAATAAAGCTATATAGCACCGGCATGACATACTCCAGGTTGGCTGAATATTCATGAAAGGTGCTGGCGAAGTATGGGCCGTAGATAATTGGAAAAATGTAAATAAATACTTTGCTATAGGTACGAAGTGTTATTGGCGTGCGATAGATAAAAATGATTTTCAGGTTATCAAATGCAATCAGCATCTTACTTACATACTGACTCACGCGCGAAATCTCACCACTTTGCACGCCATAGTTCCTTAATTCCATTGTAAGAACAGAAAGCCTTGAGAACAATTCGTAAAATTCCTTTTCCTGCTTGGGCCATTCCTGCCGCTTGGATTGTAAAATATGCTTGGTACGATGCACCATGTCAATCAGCAAGGTGCGTGTGCGTTGAGGCAAATCGTGGTCTTTAATGGATGTCCAGTCGCGGGTGGCATAGTAGATGGCGATGGCGTGACCTTTAAAATCTGCCCACCGCTGCAGGGCCGTCTCTCTTCGGTTATAGGCAGACCCGATAGAGAACACCACTGGAAAAACAATGGCCACCCCCACCAACATATCAGGGAACTTGGCAGTCAGACCCAGGTGAAAACAGACGTACGTAGAGATAACCGCAAGGGCAGTAATGACGAACGTTTTGTAGTTGATAATCAGCGAGAAACTGCGGAAAATTTTCTTCATGCCCCTATAGATTTGAGGCAATATTACCAAATTGTTAAGAAAAAGAGGCGGCCTATTTCCGGTTCACCACAGTAGCACTAGCCTGGGCTGTTGGTAACACGACCAAATCAGCTACCACTACATGAGCGGGACGTGTGAGGGCAAATAGAATAAGATCAGCAATATCTTCTCCGCGCAAGGGCTCCAGTCCTTTGTATACACTACTAGCCCTGTCAGCATCGCCCTTAAATCGCACCAGCGAAAATTCTGTCTCTACCAGGCCCGGGTGAATGGCCGTAACTTTAATACCCGCTGCGTTGAGGTCAATGCGCATGCCACGTGTGAGTGCATCTACCGCAAACTTGCTGGCGCAATACACGTTGCCATTTCCATATACTTCTTTGCCTGCAATAGAACCAAGGTTAATGATGTGGCCCGACTTCCGCTCCACCATGCCGGGCAATATTTCGCGCGACACGTAGAGCAATCCCTTCACATTGATATCAATCATAGCGTCCCAGTCATCCAGACTGCCGGTTTGCACCGGATCAAGACCGTGCGCATTACCGGCATTATTAATCAGTACATCAATCGCCTTCCATGCTTCGGGCAGTGAACGCAAGGTTTTGGAAACATCCTCGCGGTCACGGACGTCAAAAGCCAGGGTGGTTACTTCAATCTTAGAGGATAATTCAGTCTGCAATGCCTTCAACCGGTCTTCTCGTCTTCCGCAAAGAATCAATTTGAAATTGTTTTTGGCGAGCAGCCGCGCGGTAGCCTCGCCTATGCCGGAAGTTGCGCCTGTGATAAGTGCAATGCGTGAAGATGACATCTATTGAAAAATGAAGTAAACCGAAATGGTGTTGGTATTAAGATACTTTAATGGCGCTGAGTAAATACTAGGGTCTGATCCCAGCATGTTGGAGATGCCGCGTGAGAATCGTATCTCTTGCGAGAACTTGAACAAAGGAAAGTAAAAATCAAAACCAATGCCTGCATCCAGACTGATGTTACGGCTGCGAATGTCAAGGTTAGCCGTTGTTGATTGTACATCATTTTTACCTGAAGCCTCAATGGCCGGAGTTACGCCTCCAATCATGTACATACGCACGTTGCCGCGTCTCATCGATTTATATTTTAACAGGATGGGAAACTCCACCATCGTGGTCTCTACCAACTGCCTTCGCGTAGTATTGTCCGTGAGGTAGTAGGTAAGTTTGTGATTATAGAAGCCTGCCTTTGGCATGACTCGCAAATCGAGAACTTCGTTCAGTCGCAAGTTCACTAGAAATCCCAAAGAGAATCCCGGAGAAAACTGGGCCTGCACGGAATGTACCGTATCAAAACTCTGTGTGACGAACTGATCGGAATACTTTACCTGATAAGCCGAAGTATGAAGGCCGATCATAAAGCCGTACGAAATTTTACGATTGTCAAACTCAGGGTTATTACGCCTGGCCCACTTGTAGTGCTGAGCCGTCACTTCGTGCGACAGCAAACATGCCAATACAATTACTTGGTACCCCAGTAGATGGAACTTATTCCGAAAGTAAGTGGATTGCATTGCGGGTTTTTATATCCCAGGTTTGAAAGAATTTTTGTGAAATCTTCTCCGTATGGAAAAGCCTTAACAGATTCGGGAAGGTAGCGATACGCTGCCTGATCGCGCGAAATCCTCCGGCCAATCCACGGCAAGATGGTAGTAAAATAAACGTTGTACAACTGCTTCATCGGGAATTTTGAGGGGTGGGAGAATTCTAAGATCACTACCCTGCCACCCGGCCGCACCACGCGCAGCATTTCTGCCAAACCCTTCTCAAGGTCTTCAAAGTTTCGTACACCAAATGCAACGATCACAGCATCAAAAAAATTATCTTGAAAGGGAAGATTTTCTGAATCGCCCGATTGCATTTCTATTATGTGATCGATTTTACGGTTGCGAATCTTTGCACGACCAACATCGAGCATGCCTTCTGAAATATCTACACCAACAATTTTTTCCGGCTTGAGTGCCAGCGCTTCAATGGCAAAATCACCCGTGCCGGTGGCTACATCGAGAATACGCTTTGGCTGCAAATCGCGTAGCAAGGCAATGGCCTTCTTTCGCCAGCGAATGTCAATGCCAAGACTCAGGGTGTGGTTGAGCAAGTCATAGCGCCCGCTGATGCTATCAAACATGCGGGCTACTTGCTGCTTTTTACCTGAAGAATCTTCTTTGTAAGGTACTACTACGTCTTTACTGGGTGTACTCAAGGAGGCTGTTGATTAAGTCGTGCAAAAATAGGGGTTTGTTGTCATCTTTGACTCTTGCTCTCCAAATCAATATCTTTGGTAAACTTTCAATGAGCTCCGCAGAAAAACTAAAAAAATACAGCGAGGCAGAGTATCTCGATTTGGAACGTAGAGCCAAAGAAAAAAGTGAATTTTACAAGGGTGAAATCTTTGCCATGGCTGGTGCCACGCACAGTCATAATATCATCACGGTCAATCTTATCGTTTTGCTGAGTGCTAAACTTACAGGAAAAGGTTGTAGACCCTATGGCAGCGATATGAGGCTCTACATTTCAGGTCAGCAATACTATACCTATCCGGATGTGATGGTGGTATGCGGTACGCCTGAGCTGTTAGGTGATCATTTTGATACTATTGTTAATCCAACATTTATCTGTGAAGTACTCTCGCCTTCTACCTCCTTCTACGACAGCGAAAACAAATTCACCTTCTATCGATCCATTCCATCCCTACATGAGTATTGGACAGTGTCTTCGTTTGAATATCGGCTGCAAAAATTCCTCCGTCAACGTGATAATTCCTGGCTGCTTACAGAAACGGTGAACTCAACCGATGAGATAACGTTGTCTTGCTTTGATACCACACTAGCAATGAATGATATCTATAAGGATGTTCGACTTTAAGCGTGTATTTTTAAATTGTAAGAATATGAAAACTCTCCTTGCCTTCCTGCTACTAACGGTAAGCGGTCAGTTGCTGGCCATCAAACCCGATCGCAAGTACGATCGAACACCAGCGATTTTTGAGATTCCTTACAAGGAATACAAAGTCAAGACGCCCGACCTTTATGATATCAATGTGTGGGAATATTCATTAAAAGAAAAAGCCGTTCCGGGCACTACCATTATTCTTGTTGGTGGTGATGCCGGCAACATCAGCTACTTGATGTGGGAGGCCAAAGCCTTGCGTGAGAAAGGCATTCGTGTGATCGCATTTGACTACCGCGGATTCGGAACAAGCTCTGACTTCGCCATTCGTGCCGATTATTTATACCATTCGGAGTTCGCGGTTGACTTAGACTCCGTGATCAAAGAAACGAGAGCTCGCTATCCCCAGGAGAAAATAGGACTGCTCGCTTTGTCGATGGGCACTTATGTTAGTCTGCTTCGGAAAGAAAAAATTGACTTCCTGATAGCCGATGGTTTCTATCACGATCCGCAGGCCGTTGTGGATCGATTACAGTCAATAAGGAATGTCACCGTCATCCTTCCAGCCAGTGCTCAAAAGATTGATGTGTTACAACCACCTGTTCCGGTACTCGAGTTTAGCACAACAGGCGATAAAATAACGATCACTGCTGATGCAAGAGACTTCGGCAAGAGAAACAATGTAACCGTCATCGAATCAGAAGGCGAGCACCTGATGAGCATGAAGGTTCTCACCAAAGACGAACCAGGCGACCTTTATGCCGATAGGATTTACTTATTCTTGAAAAAGAATAAGCTTTAGTCTGGCTCCGAATTCTATGCATC
>JAIENH010000165.1 GCA_019751475.1 Cyclobacteriaceae bacterium | reverse complement strand
ATAATTTATATTTCTTACCAAAGATTATCTGCCACCCACAAGTCATCCAACTTTTTGCGATAGTCTTAAAAAGAAACCAATCGTTAAAGAGCAAAAGCAACGAGCTAATGTCAAAGATATTGAATTTTGTTAAGGCGAACCACAAACTACTATCCCAATTACCCTGACAATAAGTCCTAAAAGTTTGTTCTGATTTTTTTAGGGTGGACTTGGTTGTCAAAAAAGTTAGACAAGTAGATGCTGAAGTTCTCCAGTGCAAACCTTCTTGAGCGATTATTTCATATCGGTGTTTGGTGTGAATGGGTAGAGTGTATGAATCCAGATGATCATAAGGCGTGACAAAATCTATTTTCGGATTGTTTTTGAGAAGGCTAATTGCTTTTTGAAGCTCATCTTTTCGATATACATAATCATCTTCAGCAAACATCACAATCTCAGAGTCCGATTGTCTCAATAAAAGATCGATTTGTTTTCCGAAAGTAGCAAGGTTACCAATTCCCTGATAGTTTATTAAGCTGATGTCACTTTCTGAAAAATGGCTTAATATCATGGAGACGTATTCAGGGGGGCAGTTATCCAATAGAAAGTAAACTTTGGCTCGGTAGTTACCTAGGGACTTTTTCAATGTCTTAACTCCAGTACTTGCCAATTTGAACTTATCGTTGGGATAGATGAAAGGTGTTTTTGAAACCTTTGGATAAATTCTATAGGCTATTGCAACTTCATATTTGCTAGATGAAGACATTTGAATTTGAAAATATTTATCTAGCTTTTAAATCATCACTTTTATCTGCATCCAGCACAGGGACAAAGGAAAATACGAATTTCCTCATCAAAAAAAATGACAGACCTGCCAATGGAATAACAATTATCAAACCTGCCAAATAGGAATTATCTATACCAATCAATTTCAAGGTCTTTAGTGACAACATTTGGAGGACAATAAGTAATAAGTACACACCGCAAAATCTGAATACTCTCGAATGATCATTTGAATTGAAAACAAACTTTCCGTAAGTCTTAAAATTGAAAATCACCCCAATGATCGTTGAAAGTATAATTGCGAGGTATGCATTTCCGATAATAAGATTACACAGGGCAAATAAGGCATAACCAAAAGCAGTATTCAAGCCACCTGTAAGAAGGAATTTAATAAACTGCTTATCGAGAGTTTTTGTTAGAAGACCTTGAATCATAAGAGATCTTTAAAAGTGCTGAATTTATCAGTCAAAATTTATTCTTTCTTTTTCAACTACCAATGGCCTTTTTCTGACTTGCGTATGAATCGCACCAATGTATTCACCAATAATACCAATAAAGAATAGCTGAACGGATGCAAAAAAGAAAATGCCGATAACAAGAGGAGCAATTCCCACATCAAAATTTTCCCAATACACCAATTTATAAACTAAATAGACAAATGCAGTCAAAAAACTAAGAACGGAAGTTACAAACCCAATGAAAGCTGAGAGGCGTAGGGGTAACTTTGAATGATTGACAAAGCCAAGCATGGCCATATCATATAGCGTAAAGAGGTTATTCTTTGTTTTGCCTGCTCGCCTTACGGGTTGGGTATATTCAATTTCAAATCGATTAAAACCGAAATCAGTAACCATTCCTCTAAAATAGGGGTACGGATCATCAATCTTCCGCACGACATCAAGAAACTGTTTATCATAAAGCCCAAAACCGGTAAAGTTTTTCAACGGGGCCTCCGTTCCTCCAGATGCCTTAGCCAGCAGATTATAAAAGAACTTTCTAGCGGTAAACATCACCGGATTTTCTTTGCTCTTATGTTTTATACCTAAAACTAATTTGTAACCCTCTTCCCACTTACTAAGAAATTGAGGTATCATTTCAGGAGGGTCTTGGAAATCTGCAACCAGCGTTATAACGGCATCTCCTTTACACTGCATGAGCCCATAATAGGGGGAACGGATATGGCCGAAGTTCTTAACATTAAATATTGCTTTTATTAGCTTGTTGGACCTGGCAATTTCTCTTAAGATCGTTTGTGTATTGTCAGTTGATCCATTGTCAATAAAGAAATGTTCGTATTCATATTGAGGTAGTTTCTTAAAAACGTCCTCAACAGTTTTAACTAATGAAAACACATTTCCCTCTTCGTTGTAGCAAGGCGTGAAAACGGTGATCTTTTTCTTATCCATATAGAATTATTCAAATTCTTTTGGCAAAAAATAGTAAGTCGTTCCGAAAATGCAATTTGAATAGTGACGAAGGCAAAGATTATAATTAGCTGAAATCGATAGAACACACTTTGGGATTTCCCACAAATGGTTGGGGTAATGATAAGAAGCAATTGCTAACATGGGAATGTGATCCTTTATTAAATACCTACTGCCGTTGATTGCCTCAATTTCAACCCCTTCGATGTCGAATTTTATATAAGTCGGTACCTCCTTAGTCATATACTTATCAAGTGCAATTGTTTCAATCTCAATATTTCCAGCACTACTGATAACCCCATCGGAATCTCCTGTGCTGCTAAATTTTAAAATTGTATTTTCACTGTACACTCCAAAGGCGTTAAAAAAAATGTTTTTATACTTAAAAAGTCTCTCTTGAGCTTTAGCCAGAAGAGTTTTGTCTGGTTCAAAAATATGTACACTACCGTACCTTTCATGAGTAAATTTTACAAAATTCTCTGCAGAATCACCATTAAACCCACCACAATCAAAAAATACTTCGGCTTCACTTATTTTAATAACTTCATTATCAAAATACTCTAAAGCAGAGCTTGTAGCAATTTTATCGATGAAGCTAAGATTGCCGCTGATTCTATAGTGAATGAGATTATCAAAAACAACTTTTGATTTTTCATCTATCAATGATGAAAAAATTTCTAAATAGTTGCTTTTGTTCTCGATGAGATCTTTCGTTAAGTTTTGAAAATGAGCCTCTTGAGGAAACTCTTGAAAAAATTTAAAAAAAACGGACCCCTGAAAATGAGATATTGTTTTCGATAATCCTTGATTCTTAAGTTGTTTGTCAATAGGATTAACGTAGGTCTCAGAAGCGATGTATACAATACTGTCGGTTCTTAGCACTTCTGGGCCAGAAATTTTTGAGCCATCAAGAATTTTTCCCCAGAGTTTCGAGTTGTTGTCTATATACCCTAGAACAGGGATGGAATTCTTTGAAAAGAAGTTGTGAATTTTTCTTCCAAGTTTTCCAGTGCCAAAAATGTAAATCCCTTTGGATTTGATTTCACCAAGGTCAGTATTTACTTGAGACAAAATATTAGAATCAACTTCACCTGAAGACGAGTATTTCCTAAGTTTATCAATACCAGGAAATGAAACTGGGCTACTCATCCAAAGAGGGAATTAACATATTCTTCTTAAACTCATCCCGATCAAGAAATGGAAACATGTCTTCCATTGGCTTGGTAACAAGCCTTCCATCCGGCTTTCGCTCAGATGATAATTTAGGCGCAAATGCGTATTCTTTAGGAAGAATCACTTCACAAACAACTGGCCCTGCCATATTGAGAACATTTTTTATCTGTGCTGCTAAATCCTTATCCGTTTCAATTTTAGCGGTGCTTAAATCGTATGCCTGCGCTAGTTTTATGATATCCGGAAATCCTATACCAGATTCCTTATTTGATCCAATTCTACGCCCAAAGAAATTGTCTTGCGTCTGTTTCATTGATATATACCCATCGTTGTTGAGGTAGAACAATTTGATCGGTAGCTTATGATAAGAGACTGTCATTAATTCTTGGATATTCATTTGAAGGCTTCCATCTCCAGCCAAGCATATGACATCACTTTTTTCGGCTACAGCCACGCCAATGGAAGCTGGTAAATCATATCCCATACTGGCGCAGCCAGAGTTCCATATTACCCTCTGTCCTCTTTTCACTTTCCCGGCTTGAAAGTATGAAACGCATGCTGTTGCGTCACCTGTTACCACGGTCGCACCTTCTGGTAACAAAAGGGATAACTGCTCAAAAAAGTAATATGGATTTACACAATTGCCTAGGTTCTTGTATTGTTCCAGCACTGGATTGTATTTCCGCTTTCGGATCAAACACCACTCAGTCCAGGATGAAAAATTGAATTGTGAAACCGAAATGTTCTCATTAAGAGCTGGTAAGTAGTCTTTAAGATCTGCACAGATACTTAAGTCATACTGAATAAAAGGTTTTTTCAACTCTGCCTCATCTATGTCGACACATATTCTTTTGGCGGCACGCACAAACGCAGGCCAATTGTAACTTATTTGCCGAATGTTATTGCGTGTGCCAAGAAAAATTACCAGGTCGGCATTTTGAATTGCGAAATTTCCAGCTCGCGAGCCAACAGAACCTATGGTGCCGATCGCCAATGGATGGTCTGTTTCAACTATATCAAAACCGTTTAATGTTGACACTACCGGAATTTTCATCTTCTCGATCAACTCGTATAAAACGTTGATAGTATCTGATAGTCTAATTCCATGACCTGCTACCACAATCGGTCTTTCTGACTCCGAAATCATGCGGATGGTTTTCTCCGCAGAATGTTTGATTGACTCGGCACTATGTCCATTTTGTGGCAATTCAAAAGCCTCCAAACTGCTTTCTTCAATGGTCGAGCCTTGAATATTCATTGGGATATCAACCCAAACTGGCCCTGGCCTCCCGTGAGTGGCAATGTAAATGGCCTTTTCCAATTCTCTTCGGATATCCTTTGGATTAGTTATCATCACTGCGTATTTAGTAATAGGCTTTACGCAGTCCACAATTCTAACTTCCTGGTCTCCTAGTTGCCTCAAATTCAGCTCTGGACATGACGCAACAGTCGTATCAAATCTAACCTGCCCAGAAATATATAAAACGGGAACTGAATCTGTCCATTGACCGAAGACTCCGTTCAAGGTGTTCAAACCACCTGGCCCGGTGGTCACATTTACAACGGCTAATTTTTGTTTTTTCCGTGCATATCCTTCAGCAGCAATAGCAGAAGCTTGCTCATGATGATTGCAAATGCATTTTATTTTTTCGGACTTTCCAAAAGAGTCATTAAGATGCATCGCCCCACCGCCAGGCACAAGAAAAACGTCTGTTACCCCATACTCCTCGAGATAGAGAACTATATAATCAGTAAGCTTTATCATTATGTTCTTAGAATCCCCTACTGTAAATAAGTTTCTTCAAATCTTGACTCTTCGAATATGGACCATCAATGGAATCAATTTTCAATGCTTCATCTTTTTTGATATCGGCAATCAGAACTTCCCCGTTCATTATTTCGCGGCAACTCATTTGACCTTTTTGAAGTGGGATTGACATGTAGAAATCCTTCTCAAAATTTTCTCCTTTAATCTCATGACCATTTGGAAGATCTCTTTTTGCATATACCCCTCTAACCAGGGCATCGAGATACTCAACTTCTTTTTTAGGTGGAATTCTTTTTTGGGTGCCCGGGGCTCCGCACATTTCCTTTGCTTTGTTATATGCCTTGAACCAAATATCAGCCTGATGTGGCAACGTGCAATAGGGAGATACAGCTATTCCGTCATCGTCAATGTCAATATGCCTTTCGAATGTACGAGCACCTTTTGCGTATGCCATCGCAATAGATAGATCCCATGAAGAGAATTCGTGGGTTGAAAAACCAATTACATTCTCTGGATAACGCTCTCTTAAAAAATCTACCTGATTTAATTCAATTTGTGAATCTTCTGATGGGTACAGGGATACACAATGATTAATTGCCAAAGGAATATTTCTGTTCTTAAAGAATTTTACCAAGTCGTCCATGTCTTTAAGAGTTGAGCCTCCTGTGGAGACAATTACAGGCCGTCTGGTCTTAGCAATTTTCTCAATAAGCGGCCAATCATTAAGGTCTGAACTTGCTATTTTAATCAAAGGCAAATCAAGCTCTTCGCAAAAATCAACCGATTTTTCATCAAAAGGCGTGGCCATGGGTATGCATCCACCCCTGCGAACAGCTTCTATCATTATCTTAAAATTCTCTTTAGGCATACGAGTGTCTAATGTTTTTTTAATATACCTAATATCGGCTCTGTCTCTAAAGTCTTTGTGGATGAAGGAATCCACATCTCTAAATTGGAATTTAATGGCAGCTTTGATGTTGTTGAAGCGAACAATTTGAGAGAACTCCTCAATAATCTTCATTCCACGCTCCAGTTTTCCCCAATGGTTATTGGCTAGCTCCAGAACAAATAAGTCTTCGAAAATTTCATTTTGCTTCATAAATATTGCCTTTTAAAATTTGAGTTAACTCGCTAAATGAGTCGATGATAAATGTTGGTTTTTGGGCCGCAAATATACTTCTATTTTCGTAACCATAAGTAACAGCAATAGTCTTCAAATTATGGATATTTCCAGCTTCGATGTCTGAACTTGTATCTCCGATCATAAAACCATCAGAGAAGAAATACTTGCTTTTTAGACTTGCAATCATATCCGATTTTGCCAATGTTAATCCAGTGATCATTTCATTTGCCATGACATCAGAAAAGAAGTGACGGATATTCTTGTTCTCAAGAATACGAAGTGTGGGAATGAGTCTTTTATTAGTAGCAATAAAGAGCTTATGTCCAATTCTGGTTAGATGTTCGAGGGTAGATGTAACTTCAGGGTATAGATTTGTTTCCGAATAATCGGATTTGTCATAGAGGGTAGCAAAAAGCAACTTCGCTTTATCTATTTTGATTGGATCATTACCGTATATACTCGTTAATACAGACACAAGGGTGGCTCCGAAGTTGAGCGAGTTAAGATTAGGTAATACAGAAGGTCGAAGTTGATCAAACACATGTTGATAGGTTTTTACAATTTCCTGCTTAGAATCAATGATTGTGCCATCAAGATCAAAAATCAAATGCAGAGGCTGATTCATTTATCAATCAATAATAGCTTTTTATCAATAGAACCAATATTTGATTTGTACCATACATATAACTTTTCAATGGCGACTTCAATGGATGTAAAACTCACCTGTTTATATTCGCGCTTCAACCTTGAATTATCACCGCTATATTCAAGTCCCAACCCTACTTCGTGCACGATGATCTCATTTTTGTTTCCACTAACTTGTTTGACCATTTCTGCTAATGTTAATAGCGGAATGGACCCATTTGGAGTAATATTATATTCACTATGTTTTGCATCATTAACTATAAAATAATCCAGAATAGGCATGAGATCATCCACACACAAGTAATCAAATTTTTTATTCTGCCTTAACGTTATGGGAAGGTCATAAAGTGATTTACAAATTGCGTTGGAGATAAAGCGAATTGAATAATCTTCATGTTTCCCAAATATTCCAAAAATTCTAAAATCAATAGTGTTTTTATAGAAAGGAAACAAAAGGCCGCAAATGTACTTATTATACCCATGTTGATCTGTAGGGATATGAGTTCCGAAATATTCTTCCTTCATCTTCGGCTGATAATGATTCATGTCATAGATCGCACCTGAGCCCATGTTTAGAAGTTTGCCCCAAGAGTCCCTATGCTTTAATAGGTTTAGAGTCATTCTGGAGTTCGGGTAAAGAATATTGTTTGGATCGGCAGCGTTGCGATGGCCAGGCTTTGCTGCAGAGTGGATTACCACATCGAAGGAGTTCTTTGAGAAGTATTGATCAACACTTTTATCGTTTGCACAATCCAAATCAGTTCGAGTTGGGGCATAAATTTTATATTTTTCATTCAGAAATGACTCTTTGATATTCTTTCCGATAAATCCTGAACCTCCAGTTAAAAGGATTTTCATACAATTATTTATACGTCCAATTATCTTTGACTCCAAAATATTTATAATGCTCACCAGCGTGAATCAACTGATTTTGCTTGGTTTCCTTTATTCCCTTGGACTCCCAAAATTCTACCAATTCAGGGTGCAATTTCAAATAAATTTCGGGATCAAAATCAAGTGGGAGACCGTATTCTAAATTATGCTTATCTCGCCAGCTTTTATAGTCTTGCCTTGATTTCCAATAAAGAAGACTACTACCGATTATAAACAGCATCACTAGCAATCCAGCTAGTTTTGCATACGGTCTTAATTGCAGCGCAACTGTATTAGTTCGATTCTTAATGTAAGTTATTATTTTATAATCATACTTTGGTATCGATTCTAAGGCACCTCTCTTTATAAATGGGATCAAATCAAATTCTGCGAAAAGCAATGCAAGAAGCAAAAGTGGGTTAATCAAAACCTGATAAGAAATGTTAGTAAAGTGAAAAAACATGATATTCTTGACTCCCAAGAGAAGCCCAAAGATTACAAAGTAACCAAATGAGTAATTGCATTTAGGAAAAATAAGCAAAGGAAGCAGCAAAATTAAAAGGTAATAGTCGGCTGTAATTGGCATAAACAGAACAAATGAGAAGCTAATTATAAACAGGTTTTTTTCGTAATTGAAATAGTTATAGAGACTGATTTTTCGACCATCTCTTAGTAATAAAAGGAAACCAATCGCACTAAAGACGTAAAAGGGAATTGCAATAGAACTTGTTGTAGGGAGAAAATTAACACTGAATTTTTTTGCCATAAATAAAAGTGCCATGTACAACGAACTTCCATAAGGCAATCCATCCATGTTGACAAGATAGGTGGATTGATAACTACTCAACATATTAGAGAATGCATGGAAGTCAAATGTTGTAAAGGTCAATTGATGCTCAATTACTTTTACCGCAAGGAAATTGATTAGAACAACGAAAAGTATAAAAAGAGATACTGAAGCAATCAAATTTTTAAATGAATAGGGTTTAGATACAATAGCTGGCACAATAAAAATAAAGGGTGTTATCTTAAGGGAGGTTGCTAAGGCAATTGCCAGACTTCTTACAGCAATCTTATTAGTTGTTAATCCAAAAAATATTAATATGAAAACGGTTAAAGCAAAATTTCCACGATCAATTGAGTAAATTACCGGGTAAGATATTATTGATAGAATAATAGTGAAATAAGAATTGCCTGTTTTTTTTGAAATAAAAATGTGGGAAGCTAATAGTGAAACGATTAATATTCCATAAACAAGATACTTGTTTTTCAAAAGAAGAATTAGCTCTGCAAAAAAGTAATAATATGTAGTTGCAAACGGTACGGCATAAGCATTAAAAGTCTTTTCATAAGGATTACCATTTTCCCATGTCTCAGCAACGTGAAGAGCATCAATTATTTTGAAGAAATCTGCGAACCTGTCTTCTGGAATAAAGAGAAATGTATTATGAGGATACCCTAAGCCAAGAACATACTTGTTAAAGAGATTAACAAGTATGTTCAAGATCAAGAAACAAAGAGCTAAAATCAATATATCTTTTGACGCATAGCTTCTTTTAAGTACATAATCAAGTTTTTGTTTAAAAAAAATTAGCATGGTAAATCAATAATGGCAACCTTTGTTAATCTCAATTTGCACTTTCTGAAAGCGCTTATTACACAATCAAATTATATTCCTTGGAAGGGTTATTTCGACAGCATTGCTGCCGTTGATGTTTTTGTCGTTTACGATGAGATGCAATATACTAAACGTGATTGGAGAAATAGAAATCAAAGAGACCTTTGAAAAACCTACCTGAAAAATAGTTTACTGCAAGGTGAGTTTTTAAATTTGTTCATGGATAAAAAGAA
>JAIENH010000622.1 GCA_019751475.1 Cyclobacteriaceae bacterium | reverse complement strand
AGCGGTTTCAGGCGCGGCCTGGTATTGAGTATTCTTAACCCGATGGCTATTCCCTATTGGATGGGCTTCACTGCCTACCTGAAAGCCCAGGGTTGGATAGATCTTTCCACTACTGGCTTGCTGCACAGTTATGTTTTTGGTACAGCGGTAGGCGCGATGGCCTTGCTCACCGTATTAGTATTTTTTGCACAGCGCCTTGCACCCGTAGTGCAGGGCAGCAAATGGATAAAGATCATTCCGGGTCTTGTGCTGCTGGCACTCAGCCTCTACGCCTGGTGGAAGTATTTGTTTTAGGCCTCTCTAAAAATTCAATTGCTACCTCTGCGAATCTCTGCGCCCTCAGCGGTTAATATATTTACCGCAAAGGACGCTAAGAAATACGCGCAAAGTTGCGCGGAGATTTTATGTGATCCTGATGCAGTTTTAGAGATGCCACTATGACACATTGTATCGCCAGCAGGTGAGGAGGTGATCGTTCACAAGTCCGCATGCCTGCATGTGAGCATAGATTACTGTGCTGCCCACAAATTTAAAACCCCGTTGTATCAGATCTTTGCTCAGGGCATCTGACTCGGGCGTGGTGGCGGGCACTTGCTTTGTTGTTTTTCGTTTGTTGACGATTGGTTTGCCGTCAACAAATCGCCAGATGTAGTTATCAAAACTACCAAACTCGTTTTGCACTTTCAGAAACTGCTTCGCGTTGTTAACAGCCGCCACTACTTTGAGCCGGTTGCGCACGATGCCCGGATCGGTAAGGATTTTCTCTATTCGCTTGTCCGTAAAGCGGGCCACCTTCTCCGGATCAAAGTCCGCAAAGTTCTTCTGGTAGCCTTCGCGTTTGTTGAGGATGGTGCTCCAGCTTAGCCCTGCCTGGGCGCCTTCCAAAATCAGAAATTCAAAATGAGTGCGGTCATCATGCACGGGCACGCCCCAATCTTCGTCATGGTAGCGTATGTAACGTTCGGATGACAGGCACCAGGGGCAACGGATTTTTTCAGCCATAGTTTATTCCAGTAATATTAAGTACATTTAAAATAAAAAGAAGCGTGTGAAAAGGATTTTCCTGATCGGATGCTGGTGGGTGATAGCAAGTAGTGCGAGTGGCCAATTTTTTCAAAAAACATCGGCTGTCAATTACCTTTCTTTAGAATCATCTTACCTGAAAAAACAGCCATCGTCCTGGTTGTATGCCGATCGGCAGGTCATTGCCCGCTATTCTAGTCCCTGGCTCACTACGTGGCCTGGCTCGGCTTCTGAACCTTATTGGCTGGCGACTACTACCACCCAATCATTCAACAATGGAAAGTTTGGCACCATTTATTATTATGATATGGCTGGGAACTTCCGGCAATCAGCATCCTTCATTGACATAGCCGGAAAAAATAAACGCGGAATAAAATTGCTGCTGCCCAATTTCCAACAACGGTATTATTCACCCCGTTGATCGAAACGCCTGATTGTCACCCGTCATTTTTTCTTACCTTAACCTGCGAAACAAACCTCGACCCGTTATGAAATTAGTTGCTTCTTTCGTGATAGCCGTGATGATTGCCGCATCAGCCACTGCCCAAACCACCGATGTAGAAAAGAAATTGAAAGAAATGGGACTGCAGTTGCCCACACCACAAAAGCCCATCGCTAATTACGTGAAGGCGGTGCGCACGGGCAATCTTGTTTTCCTGGCGGGGCATGGCCCGTCCAACCCCAATGGCTCCGACATCACCGGCAAAGTGGGCAAAGATCTGACCGTGCAACAAGGATATGATGCCGCGAAGTCCGTGGGGCTGAATTTGCTTTCTTCTTTGAAAGCCGAAATAGGTGACCTCAATAAAGTGAAGCGCGTAGTAAAAGTGCTGGGCATGGTGAACTGCCTGCCGGAATTTACCGAGCAACCCAAAGTGATCAACGGCTTTTCTGATCTGATGGTAGCCCTCTATGGTGAAAAAGGAAAACATGCGCGGTCGGCCGTTGGCATGATAGCCTTACCCAACAACATCGCGGTGGAGATCGAGATGATTGTGGAGGTAGTAAACTAATTCGTCACTTATATACCGTGCACTACACACGACTGCAGGTCATCTGTCATCCCGACTTTGCTGAAATTCTGATGGCCGAAGTGGCTGAAGCCGGCTTCGATACCTTTATGGAAACCGACCAGGGCTTCGAGGCCTATACCGAAGAAAAAAAGGCGGACAGTAAACAGCTTGATACAATCAAAGAGAAGTACAGCCATGTACAGCCCTTGATTTTTTTTCAAGACAAAATTCAAAAACAAAACTGGAACGAGGAGTGGGAGAAAAATGTCGACCCCGTTATCGTGGAAGACCAGTGCCTGATCCGCGCTGAATTTCACAAAATAGAAAAGAAGTACCCGTATGAGATTGTGATCACGCCCAAGATGTCATTTGGCACGGGTCATCATCCCACCACCTACCTCATGATCAAAGGCCAGCTATCCATCGACCACAGTCAAAAGCAGGTGATGGATGCCGGCTGTGGCACGGCCATTCTTTCGGTGATGGCTTCCAAGCGAGGAGCTCGCACGGTAGAAAGCTTTGACATTGACGAGTGGAGTATTGAAAACGGCCAGGAGAACGCTACCATCAATCACTGCTCTAATATTCGCATCCGCCTAGGCACCATTGCCGACTTTTCATGGCCTGAAAAATTTGGAATCATCTTGGCCAACATCAACAAAAATGTACTACTCAAAGAAATGGAGCAGTATGCTACCCATCTTGTGCCGGGAGGCCACCTTCTGCTCAGTGGTTTTTATCTTACCGATGCCGATGAGTTGGTTCAAACTGCCGCACGCTTTGGATTAACAGAGCAAATCAGAGATGAACGCGAAACCTGGGCATCGCTTTTGTTGAAAAAGAACAACTGATTACAAGTCAGTAGGCGCAGGCTATTAAATATTCGGCCGGTTTTCGACTATTTGAGAGGGCGGCTCCGTTAGTACCAGCAGGTTAATAGGAATAATTTTACGAATTTGAGGCTTTTATTGCCGTGAAAAAGGCCCTTTTATACTTCTTCTTCCAAATCGTCTGTGTGCTGATACTTTCGGCACAGACTAAAGAAGTATATCGCCTGGCCTTTCAGGATAGCGTGCGCGTGATGCTGGAAAACAATAAGCTCACCGAGACATCCATGATTGGTGGTGCTTTTGCTACTGCCTGGCACAAGCTTGGGCCCGATCAGCAGCAGCAAGTGGTCCAGATGGCCATTGACCTGAAAAAGAAAAAGTACAAGCCGTTTCCCCTGCTCACGGACTACTACGGCTCCATTGCTTTTGCAGTGGAAAAAGAAAATGCCGATGCCCAACGCCTCCAGTCATTTCTCCGGGTAGCCAACCAGGTGATTCAAAAAGAAGACGCCAAAAAGACGGCTGCTTTTTTTAACTATTGCCGGCTTTTTTTTGAATACCATTCGTTGCACGATGAACGATTATATCGTCTCCATGCGCTGGACGATGACTACACCTTCGACTACATCAAAGACGAGACTAACGAAATCCCAGACACCACCAAAGCAAAAGATAACTTCAATCAGTGGGATAACCCCGCTCCTGCAGACAACAATACAATCATTCCACCTGATAGTACGACCGTTAGCGCCATACCTTCCTGGATGCAACCCACACCGCAACCCGTGGTGACGGGCCCGGTGTTAAAGTTTGCCCAAGTAACGTTCAACATTGCTACGGCCTATGATTCTGCTTTTCTAAAAAATACGTCCGGTGTTTTGTCATTGCGCGATGGAACATTTGTAGGAGAGAGAGGTTCGTTTGGATGGGCACCAGCCGGGCTGAGTTCTGATTCTGTTTTTTTTGTGTTTAGCAAATACAACTTCAATGTCGACAAGCCGGTGGTGAAGGCCGAGCAGGGAAAGCTTCAATATGTCGGTAAAGTGAGAAGCCCGGTAGAAGGTATATTTGAATTTAAAAGTGTGAAGCACAAGGATGAGGCCTCGTCCAGTTATCCGCGCTTCATGTCTTATCAAAGCAACATTACGCTGTTGGGCTTTACCAATGAGCGGATGAAGTACGTGGGGGGCTTTGCACTCAACGGTCATAAAATTTTTAGCTCTTCGGTAAGTGGTGACTACGCTCGCCTCGAGATATCAAGTGCGACTGATCGTAAGTTTACCGCTCGTTCGCGCATGTTTGAATTCCAGGATTCGCTCATCACAGCCAAGCGCGCTATGATTCAGCTTTACCAGGAAAACGATTCGATTTTTCATCCTGCCGTACTTTTCCGCTATGACTATGGCAAGCAGCGACTTTCGCTGCAGCGCGAAAAGGGCCAACTTCGCGATGCACCATTCACCTCTTCTTTTTTTAATGTTGATTTCAGTTCGGACTTGCTTCGCTGGGATCTGAAGTCCGACAGCATGAACCTTACTACTTCGGGAGGTGGCAGCCAGGCACCGATGATCATTGAGTCAGTTGACTACTACAGCCCGGAAGACTATCGGTTGCTCACAGGGCAGGGCTTCACATTTCACCCGCTCGCACTGGTAGTAGGCTATGCAAACAAAAATGGCGTGCGTGAATTTTATGCTGATGATTTAGCCACCGCCATGAAAAAAAGATCGGAGGAAGTAAGGACGGCCATGACATTTTTGTCGCAGAAAGGTGTGATTAACTACAACAGCGTTACCGGCCAGGTGCAAGTGAAGGACAAAGCCATGCACATCGTGGCCTCTAAAAAGGGTGATTCCGACTACGATAATTTGAAAATTCACTCGATCACCGATAAGTCGGCCAATGCTACGGTTAATTTTCCCAAGCGAAGAATGACTGTGCGCGGTGTGGAAGAAGTAAACGTGAGTGACTCGCTCAATGTAATCCTCAAGCCCGACAGCAGCGTAGTCACGATTTTGCAAAATCGCGACATTAAATTCAACGGCAAGATCACGGCTGGAAATTTTGAGATCAACGGCAAAGATTTCACGTTTAAGTACGACAGCTTCTTCATCAACCTCAACAAAATTGATTCCATCCGATTTTATGTGACGGAGAAGAATGCCAAAGGGCAAACCATTCGCAGGCGCGTGAACAATGCCATGGTGGGCGCTGATTCTACCGCTTCCGCGGAAGCGGGATTGCAGACGGATACAAAAAAATCATCCGGCACACTATTTATCAATCTCCCCGATAATAAGTCCGGGCGACTGAAGACCACCAACTACCCGCGATTGGATGCTACGGCAGGAGGCGTAATCTACTTCGACCGAAGTGAGGTGTTGAATGGTGCCTACGACCGATCGGTGTTTTTTGTGGTGCCTCCGTTCAAATTGGATAGTCTCAACGATGCCGATCCTGGATCAATTAATTTTGAGGGTACATTTATTTCAAGTGGCATGTTCCCAGGCTTCAAGGAAAAGCTGCACACCATGCCCGACAAGTCGCTGGGATTTACGCACGCCATTCCTAAAGATGGCTATCAACTCTTTAAAGGCGATGGTAAAGTGTATGGTGGAATCAACCTTGACAATGCAGGCCTTCGGGTAAATGGAAAAATCGACTACCTCGCAGCTACCGTGCAGTCAAAAGATTTTGTCTTTTATCCTGACTCCGTGATCGGAAAAGGCACAGTAGGCGAACTCAAAGAGAAGCAATTTGGAAACGTCTGGTATCCGCAGGTAACACTACCCGAATATGAGTTGAATTGGAAACCGAAGAAGGATGAATTCAAATTGAAAAACCAAAAAGGACCGTTCAACCTATATACCAACACCGCACAATTAGACGGAAGTCTTACCGTGTCAAAAAAAGGGGTGGCAGGTACCGGCAAACTTCTCACGCGTGGTTCCGAGGCCAAATCGGATGAGCTAACGTTTTCTGCCAAAGATTTTGGTGCACGTCATGCCAGCTTCCAGGTGAAGACTACAAACCCCGATAAGCCCGCCTTGGCCGGTGAAGACATTCGTTTGTCGTTTAACCTGGCGCAAAATTTTGCCGAGATAAGTCCGGAAGTGGAAGGAGTTGCGGCTATCAACTTTCCGTACGCACAGTTTAAGACTTCCATACCCAAGGCGCGGTGGGATCTCAACACCCAGCGCATCACCATGACGAAGGATGCCAACGTGCCCATCGAAAATTCGTATTTCTACACCACTCGTAAGGAGCTTGATTCATTGGCATTCAATGCAGAGAAGGCTGAGTATGATATCAAGACACAGCAAATGAAAGTGAGCGGTATACCCTACATTGTGGTGGCCGATGCGAAAATCACACCCGAAAACAACGAGGTGTTGATTCTGGAAAATGCCAAAATCAACCAGCTCAAAAACACCACCATTGTGCTTGACACACTCAACGGCTATCACCGACTCACCGAAGGTGTGGTGGACATTATTTCTCGCAAGGAGTTTACCGGCTCGGCCACGTATCAATATGTGAATGCTGTGAACGACACGTTTGCTATCAAGATGACCAACTTCCGCCTGGAGAAAATTCCCGATGACGGTAAAGCGCGACATGGCAAAGCAGCCGGGCATCTCCACACAGTGGCCAACGGGGCGGTAGATGAAAGATCGAAATTGGTGGTGGCTCCCCGCATTTTCTACAAAGGCGATATGACCATGTATGCCTCCAAGCCAGCCTTGCAGCTAAAAGGCTATGTGAAGCTTGACCTCAAGAAAATTAAAAACTACAATACATGGCTCGACTATTCACAAAGCGGTGATGAGAAAGATGTCTATCTCGATTTTGATAAAGCGATTACCGAGGAGGGTAAAAAAGCAGAGGCAGGTCTGCATTTCTCTTCTGATAACAGTTTGTACATCACGTTTGTGTCAGACAAAAAGTCGACTGAAGACGAAGATTTCTTTTTGCCCAGTGGCTCGCTCTTCTTCGACAAAGAGAGTGGCGAGTTTAAGATTGAAGACCGTCAAAAGGCGGCCGGAGAAAAATTGTCAGGCAAAGTGTTTGACTACAATGAAGAAAAGCAGGAGGTGCGCTTCGAAGGTTCGGTGAATTTCTTCAAAGGCTTCAAGGAGTTCAACATCACGGCTTCGGCCCTGGGTTCTGGTCATCTTGAAACCAACGAAATTAAAATGAACTCCTTCATTATGGCCGATATGAACTTGCCCACGCAAGCGTATCAAATGATGGCAGCCGACCTGCAAGCGGTTATCAAAAATGAGAGTGTGCCCGAAGGTCATGGCGACCAAACGGAGCTGCTGTATAAAATTGCTGACATCGTGGGTGAGCGTATTGTGAAAGATTACGAACAGCGCTCTTTGCAGGGGTATGTCTCACTAAGCACCTTGCCAATGCTGGCCCAACCAATGGTGTTCTCAAACGTGAATTTGAAATGGTCGCAGAAGCATAAAGCCTTTTACAGCACAGGCACTCTCGGCATGAGCAATGTGTTGAAGTATGATGTGAACGGTGCGTTTGAAGGCTTCATGGAGTTGCGCAAAAACGAAGACGGTGGCCCTGTATTTCACGTGTTCTTTAAGGCCTCACCGGAGTCATGGTATTACTTCGGTTACGAAGACAACCGCCTGATGGTGCAGTCATCCAATCAGCCGTTCAACGGAGTGATTGCAAAAAAGACCAACGCCTCCAAAGCTAAGTTGGGCGAGTTGGTATTCATTCCGGGCAGCGATGAGGAAACACTTTCATTTATTAATCGCTTCCGTCAAAACTACCTGGGCATCGAGGCCCCGTATGATCTCACGGCTCCTTCTGCCAAGAAGAAAGACAAAAAGAAGGACGACAAAGGCGAGGACGATGGCTTCTAAGCCAATCTACGGCTGAGGGATAGAGAGCACCACATCCTTCTTCGCCATTTTTATTCCAATGGCGTGACTGAATTCCTGCGAGCCATCCGGGTGAAAACGAAACACCGGGCGGGTAAAAAGTAACGAGTCATCTTGCAGGAACTGGAGGTTGTCAATGGAAGAGCCGGTGTCTGTGCCGGCTATGTACGCCTCCACCAGTTTTTTTTCAATCTCTATCAGCGCTGCTCCGTCCGGCACCAGTGAATAGATCTTTACGTGTCGTGCCGCGGCCAGCGAATCAATACGCGTGTGTTGGTTTAAGTTTTTGTCCACACGCACCACATCCGTCATCACGGCCTTGCCCAGTGCCAGGGCGGCCTCTTGTATCTCGGCATCGGTCACACGCCTGATGTCTTGAGTGGCCATGCCCTCATGAAGTTTTTTTCTTTCCTCTTCACTGAGCTTGCCTCCGCAAGCAGCGGCTGTAATCAGTATAAGGCAAAGTAATTTTCTCATGGCAGCGTATTTGATTCAAATTTAAACTGAAAAACCCAAGACTCTCTACTCACTCCGAATTTTCTAACTTTGCCCGCGTTTGGCCATTTATGACAGAAAAATTAGAAGAAATACAGCACCGGTTTGAGGAAGTGGAGCAACTGCTTGGGCAGCCCGAGGTGATGAGGGACATGAAGAAGTTTGCCCAGTTGAGCAAAGAATACCGCGACCTGGAAAAGGTGGTGGTGCGCTACAAAGAGTTTCGTGCTGCCCAGGAAGGTATTGACCACGCCAAAGAAGTACTCGAAACGGAGAAAGATGCGGAGCTCCGGGAGTTGGCGAAGATGGAGTTGGATGAGTTGCAGCCCAAGCGTGATGCCATCGAAACCCAGATCAAGGAGTTGCTTATGCCGAAAGACCCGAACGATGACCGCAACTGCGTATTGGAAATCAGGGCAGGTACCGGTGGCGATGAGGCCGCTATCTTTGCCGGAGACTTGTGGCGCATGTACCAGCGATTTTGCGATCGTAGGGGCCTGAAGATGACGGTGGTGGATGTGACGGAAGGCACCGCGGGTGGCTACAAGGAAGTAATCAGCTCCATTGAAGGGGAGGGGGCTTACGGTATTTTTAAGTATGAGTCGGGTGTGCACCGCGTGCAGCGCGTGCCGGAGACAGAACAACAAGGAAGGGTACATACTTCGGCAGCGTCTGTGATTGTGCTACCCGAAGCAGAAGAAGTAGATGTGGTGATCAATCCGGCCGACCTGGAATTTCAAACGGCCCGCAGCAGTGGGGCGGGTGGTCAGAATGTAAACAAGGTAGAGACCAAAGTACAGTTGACGCACAAGCCCACGGGCATTGTGATCACGTGCCAGGTAGAGCGCTCGCAGCATGGCAACCGTGAGCGGGCTTTGCAGATGCTGCGCAACAAGCTCTATGAAATGGAAGTAGAAAAGCAAAATGCTGAGATCGGTGCTTCGCGCAGGAGCCAGGTGCGCAGTGGCGACCGGTCAGAGAAAATACGCACGTACAACTATCCGCAAAGCCGCGTCACTGATCATCGCATTGGCTTCACGCAACATAACTTGCCGGCCATCATGAATGGAGAAATCGATGACTTCATTGAGCAACTAAAGATTGCCGACACGGCAGAGAAGATGACGGAGGCGAGGTAGCTGGAAGTTAATCTCAAAAATACTTTTGAGCGGTACTGTCATTCCGTCCCGATGAGTCGGGATAATCCGGAATCCCTCGCTAGATGAGCTAAACTTGGGATTGCGGGTCATTGCCCGCAATGACTAAGTATTTTTGAGATTCTGTGTTTGAAGTCAAGTCATTTGGGTATTTTTTTGTTGCTTGGATTATACAAGGCGGTGA
>JAIENH010000715.1 GCA_019751475.1 Cyclobacteriaceae bacterium | reverse complement strand
GGACAGAAACACCCGTAACTCCAACACAATCAATAATTTCAATGAAAAATTTATAAAAACATCAAAACACTAGTGATTGAAGGTATATGTTAACTTATTATCTTCATATCAATGAAAAGACGACTCTATATTTTTCTGGGCCTTTTCTTAATAACTGCATCCGCTTGGTGCCAGCAGGAGAAAAATTATGAACTGCCAAAATCGAGAAGGATTATTGATGAGGTCGAATTGATCGCTGGTCTATCGGTTAATATTCCGAATGATAACGGATTCTCTGAAAGACTGAGACGGTCTAGCCTTGGTAATATACTTGACTCGTACAATTCGAAAATTGGGTACTCACTTGGAATAGGTGTTGCGCATACTATAGGAAGAAGAACTGAATTGAATGCCTTTTCAATTTGGGAACGGAGAGGATTTATTCAGGAAAATCTATCGCTTGGTGGAGCGAACATTATTAAATACGTTGGCGACTTAAGGATTAACTACTTGTCTCTTGCCCTTACATCCAAATTCTATTTTTCTGACAAAAAAAGAATATATACGTACTCTGGATTTTACTACAGTTGGCTTTTCAGCTCTTTTCGGAAAGAGACTTTGTTCATAAATAATCAGTCAACTCAAGGGGGATCAATAACCGATGATCCAAACCTAAAAGACGATTTTGGATTGACATTGGGCCTTGGCTACTCCATTCCTGTATCTAACAAGTATCTGCATTTGCGGTTGCAAGGTAATTATGGCTTGGCCAAAATAATGGATATTAATTCGCTGGTCATTAACAATAATTCAATATTTTTTGTCTTGACGTATTCTATAATAAAAAAATCAAAACTATGAAACCGAAATTTTTACTCTTGGCAATGTGTTGTTCTTTATCAACAATTACAGTGGGTCAGACCATTACCAAAAATGGTTCGTCAATTATAGAAGCTACAGTCTGTCCGGAGATTTCAATCAGCTACAGCTTGACCAGCATCCCTAATAGCTTTTCAGGCTGCACTAGAAAATGGGTTCCAACAAATGGAATAGTTGTCGGGGCAGACAATGGACTTAATGTTAGTATAAAATGGAACGATACCCCGGGCGCCAAAGCAAAGCTCGTATGCCAGTTTTCCAATTGTGGCAATTCAAATAGTGGCACAGAAACTTCGCCATTTGAAGAACTCATATTGTCCGTCAAAGACCAAGCCTGGGGTTCGTATGGCAGCACGATCAATTTAGATTATTGCAACAGACCCCAGGTGCTGGTAACGGTGCCGCGTATGTTTGTACAAGGCACAGGGGGCGTAGCCCAACCCCCACTTACTGAAGTGAGCTACGCGTGGACGCTTCCTTCGGGATGGCGTGAGGTTGACACGGGTAACACGGGCTTTTTTGGTTCGCAGTTAAACTTTGTTTCCATTGAGCCAGTAAATTGCGCTGTGCCGGGCCAGGTCACCGTGTATGGCACACTGGTAGGTGCAGGGCCATTTTGCAACTCATCGGCCCGTTCAGCTATTGCCACTATTACTATGAACGGTGTATCTCCTGCTGTTGCGGTTTTACCTCCTGTAGGTTACAGTGGTGGCAGAGCGTGTGATAGCAGCCCCGTAGTATTTACAGCCGGTGTAAATGCCTCATTAGGCTGCCTTACAAATTATGCATGGAGTTTTCCTTCCGGATGGTCTGGCCCAACATCGACTACCACCAACACAGTGTCATTAATGCCAAACGGCACCACTGCCATGGCAGGTACTATCAGCGTTACCGTTACTGCTTCGTGTGGCTCTTCGTTTTCAGGTTCTACCACAATTGGATTCACTCAGCCCTCTATCAGCGCACCCGATATAATTTGTTCGGCTGGCAACTTTACTTTACTCAATACGGCCTCAAGCCCCTCCATGTCTTGGTCATCCAGCAATCCAACGGGGCTCTTCATTAATCCAACTACTGGTGCCTATGTGCCCGGGAGCGGGTTTAGCGGAAATGTTACAATCTCGGCTTCGGCATGTGGTGTGGCAGCCCCATCTAAAATCGCCTATGTTGGTAGGCCCATCATAAATACCGGTTTGCAATATGTTTACATTGTTGGTCAGCAGGGGGCTCTTAAGACTAATCTTTGTACGGATAGAGACTATATCGCCAGGATTGACCCTGTGCCAGGCGCTACCAGTTATAGTTGGACAATACCTTCCACTGCATTTTCCATTAACTACCCCAGTACAAGTTCTTCGATAAGTTTGCTGACGCTACTACGAACTGGAAATTTTACTATTCGATGCAATGCCGTTAATGCTTGTGGTACGTCAAATCAACAGCAACTTGTAGTAAACATCCAATCGTGTAGTGGAGGAGGAGGAAATCGCGCTACGGTAAACGTATTTCCAAATCCATCGGCCACACAGCTTGTAATTGAGAGCGTACAAGATGCTGAAGCCAATCAGTCATTAGATGGTCAATCTTCTACAATTGACTTTGTTGCCCGTCTTTATGCTCCGCAAGGTGAGTTGGTACGTGTTGCAACGAGTTCAGAAGGCAAAGTTCAGTTTGAAACCGCTGAGCTGCCAAACGGTCTTTATGTATTGAAAGTCAGCAAAGCTGGAAAGTTAATGACAAGTCAGATATCAATTAAACACTGAAAATCAAATCATAAACTTTTAGCAAGTGCCTAGAGGCCTATTGATTATGCTGAAAGAATCACTTGCCATCGGAAAGCCCACTTCCAGCGAAAAACTGTGGGGGTGATATTCGCTTTCGCGAAAATTTCTTGCAGGTCTTTTTTAGAAAAGGCCCGCAGCACCGATAGAGGAGCATCAAACTTCACCATCGCGGACTTTGAAAAAATTTGCGTGAGCAACCGGATGCTGTGATAGGCGAGCCAATGCCGGTGAATGTCATTGATGACGATGCCGAGCCGGGTCTGCGATTTTAACTGGGTAAAAAAAGGCGCAAGCTGACTGTTTGAAAAATGATGATAGAATAACGTGCCCGTTACAATATCAAATTTTCGCTCCTGAAAAGCAGGAGAAAAAATATCCAATGCTTCCAGTGATATCTCAGGGTAGTCTTTGCAATTTTCTTTGGCAAACGCAATGATGTGAGGATTCGCGTCAATCCCCGTAAGGGTAAGCTTGATATTATTTTTTCTTCCCCAATCAGCCAATAGTTTCAACATGTCACCACCACCGCAGCCCAAGTCTGCAATGGTAAAAGATGTCCTTTTACGGTCGCGAGTCAATTGTCTCACTGCGTCAAGCGTTACGGCATTGCCCCCCAGCCACCGGTTGATAAATTCCAGCTCGCGCAGGGTTTGATTCACCACTTCACCCTGGCACTGGAGATCGTCCATGATTTCAATGGCTTGCGACCGGGTAGAAAAATCAGGCATTAAGAACTACTTTAAACATTAACAATTTTTAGCAGCATACTTTCCAGCGTCAGTCCGGGGCCAAAGGCAAAACTTAGCATTCGCTTGTTGTGGTCTGATGCGTTGGTGTTTTTCCATACTTCCTGAACAACAAACAGCACTGTGGGCGATGACATGTTGCCAAATTTTCGCAGCACTTCGTAGGCGTAGCGGTTTTGTTCTTTGGTGAGCCCCAGCTCCCGCTCAATGGCCTCCAATATTTTTTTGCCACCGGGGTGAATGGCGAAGTAGTCCACTTCATCCAGTCTTTGCTGGATTTTGGCCAGCAATGAACGCGTGAGATTTTTAATGCCACCGCGCACAACATCAGGCACATAAGAAGACAGGCGCATTTCAAAGCCGAGGTCACCTACCGTCCAGGTCATGTCATGTTCACCTTCAGTGGCCAGCTCACAATGAAAGCTTTCCAGTTGAAGGTTGCTCCCTTTGTGAGGAGCCGCTTCCACCAACACAGCCGCAGAGCCATCAGCAAACAGGGCATTGGCCAGTAGGTTGTCTTCTGTATTTTCTTTTTGAAAATGAATGCTGCACAATTCCGTGCACACGATCAGCACTTTGGCAGTAGCAGAGCTAGCGCACGCTGCGGCCGCCAGCTTTAAGGCATTGAAGGCAGCGTAACAACCCATGAAATTGATACTTGTTCGCTCAACAGTAGAATTAAGCCCCACCGCTTTCACCAGGTCAATGTCAAGGCCAGGCGCATACATACCTGTGCAACTGACTACTACCAGATGTGTGATGGCATCCTTGCGTACATCGGACAGCGCCATCAAGCATTTTGAAACGGCCTCCAGGCTGATGGCCAGAGCATGCCTGCGATACAGTTCCAATCTTCTTTTGGTGGAAGGAAACGGCTCCATGTCTTTGGAGTTTTCATAGAAATGAAATTCAGACGTGCGTCCGTAGTCTTCCAATACCGAGTAGCGTGTGTCAATACCGCTGGCGCGGAAAAGTATTTTTAATTTTCGCGCATCATCGTCACCCAATTGCATGGCGCGCGTCATAAACTCAGCAATGACTGGCTGCGTGAGTTGATGGGGCGGATTGGAGGTGCCGATGGCAGTGATGTAACTCATTTCCCAATAATACTTTAAAAAGCTATATCTTGAACAGTTAGTTCAACGCTATGTTTTCAAAATCTACACTGCTGCACCTGCGCATACCCTTTTCATTTTTCCTCTTGCCGGTATTTTTATTTGCCCTGGCGGTGTCTCCTAATTTTACTGAGTCGGGGATGCTGTGGGTTTTTCTCATTCTTCATTTTCTGTTATACCCGGCCAGCAATGGATACAACAGCTATTTTGATAAAGATGAAGGCAGCATTGGCGGATTAAAAAATCCACCTCCCGTCACCACCGGCCTCTATTGGATGTCGCTGTTGCTCGATGTGGTGGCTTTGGTGTTGGGGTATATCAAAGTCTCTGCGCTCTTTTCTGTTATGCTACTTATTTACGGGTTAGTATCAAAAGCCTACAGTCATCCTTCTATACGATTAAAGAGTCTGCCCATAACGGGTTGGTTGGTGACTGGATTTTTTCAAGGCGCTTTTACTTTTTTAATGTGCTATGCCGGTATCAATAAGTTCGATATTGAAAATTTACTTCAAGCAAAAGTGCTCGTGCCGGCCTTGCTCACTAGCGTGATGCTGTGGGCCAACTACCCCATGACGCAGGTGTATCAACACGAAGAAGATGCGAAGCACGGAGATAACACATTGAGTCGGATGCTGGGTGTGCGGGGCACGTTTTTCTTTGCGGGTGGTTTTTTTGCACTTGCGGCTGGTGGCTTTATTTTATTTTTTAATCAATTCTATGAAATGAAATATGCGTGGGCATTTCTGCTTGCCATGGGCCCCGTGATTTTGTATTTCAGTTTTTGGTTTTTGAAGGTATTCAGAGACCAGCGCCAAGCGAATTATGGACACACGATGTGGCTCAACTTCATTTCAGCCATCTGCCTCAATACGTTTTTCATCTGGTGCTTTTTGGAGATCACGCATGTAGGTGAGTATTTGTTTTAGTATTACTAACGGGAGTTGCGCAGACCTAGGTGTCCTACACCTTTTTGAGGGGAGTAAGTAGGTGTAGGACACCTCTTCCCGCTAAGTTTGCGTAACTCCAGTTACTAAAACGGAGTGCCGTGCGTCTTTCGCATAAGGAAATCAGCTACCGGCCGCACATGCCGGGCCAGGTTCACAGCCAGGTTAGATGTCCAAACATCACCAAACAACCGCTGAATTTGCCTGCCTGCCCACAGGCGACTGGCAAAGAGTGATCGCCAGGCTTTTGCGTAGTCCTGTTCTAATTGCAAGCGCGAATAGTTTTTATCCTGGCAAAAGCGAATAACATGCTCACTAAGAATTTTTGCCGAATGAATGGCCATCGCCATACCATTGCCGCAAAGCGGTGTGATCATTCTGGCAGCATCGCCCAACATAAGGATGTGCTGCTCTACTGGGGCTTTGGTTTCAAAAGATATTTCGTTAATGGTCTCCGGCTTCTCAAAAAGGAATTGGGCATTTTCAAATATTTTTTTCAAGAAAGGATTCTGAAACAAAACCGCTTCCTCCATGGCGCGAATGTTTTTGTGAGCTTTCACATTTTCGCGGTGCGTCAGGTAGCAAAGATTGACAATGTTGTTTTCTACGTGACTTATACCGCAGTAGCCGTCTTTAAAGTTGTGAAGGCTTATCAGATCGGGCGGGTGACTGTCATATCGGATGTGATACTTAACACCTACATACGGAGATCGCTTTTGAATGAATGAGCGGCCGAGTTGCACATCTAATTTTGATCGTTTTCCGAAAGAACCGATCACAACATCTGCGGTGTAGACAGTATCTGCATGAACTTCAAATCGATCTCCGTTGAAAGCGATACTTGTCACTTCCTGGTCGAGGTGAAACTCGACTCCGTTTTCAAGGCCGCGTTGGTATAAAAATTCATCCAGCCGGTAGCGGCTAATGCCAAAGCCCCCGAGATCAAGAGGCATCTGTGCAGCACGGCCATTCACGGAAGTGAGTTGAAACCACTTGATGTTGGAAGGGCCGAGCTTTTCCGGAAAGAGATCAAGCGATCGCAGGTAGGGCACCACTTCATTGGAAATATACTCCCCACACACCCGGTGGAAAGGGTAGGTACGTTTTTCAAACAAATGACATTTGATGCCGGCTCGAGCCAGGTGATTGGCAGTGGTTAATCCGGCCAGCCCACCCCCGACTATAATTACTTGTTTTTCCACAGCGGTAATCAAGTCACCTAGATTTGGCTTTCCAACACAAAGGTCTTCACCATCAGCTCACCGTTGCGCAGCAATTCCAATCGAATGCGCCTGCCTACTTTTGAATTAAAGTAGCCGTTGATGCTGTTGAGATCGAGGTTGGCAGCCGGAAGCCCGTTGACGGAGAAGATCTCATCGCCAGCCATAATGCCTGCCTTCTCAGCAGAAGAATTTTTTCTAACATCGGTGATTTCGTATTTGCGTAGGCGTGCGCCCTTGGCCTTGAGGGTGAGCCCGCTCATGTTGAAGTTAAATTTCTTCTTGAAGCCAGAATTTTTTTTCAAGTACATTTTTTCCCCGGGAAAATTATAGATTACCGTGAAGCGGCTGAGGATCTCCCCACCAATAGAACCATTGCGGAATACATCGGTTGTCTTGAGCGTGTCGATGTAGCTGTTGGCATCGGGAAAGTTAGCCACAATGTCCTGGATAAAGTATTTCCCTAAGTCCAATGACTTCACGCGGGCTATCTGGCCGGTGATGAGCCCACCCAAGCCACGACCGATTAAACTGCTCACATGTTTTTCGGGTATGAGAATGTTCTTGTCAGAATTTGGGTCAAGCACCAATCCGTGACTGGCTCCGCTATCTACCAGAAGCTTGGCAACGATCGATGTGCCATCATACATCTCGACAGGCGCGTTGATATACGGTTTAGTGTCCTGGATGGAAATCGCCATTGAGTGAAATTTCTTTTTCGGACGAAAAAATTCGGGTGACATGAGCGTGAGTGTCCTGGCTTCGTAGTCCATTTCAACAATGAAGCGACTGAATATCTCATATCCCAATACACCATGCACATCGGTGCCTAAGTAGTTTCTCAATTCGAGATAGTCTTTTTCCAACACCAGCATGGCATGACCTTCACCGTGCACACCCGGCATATCAATGGTTACGTTGTTAGTCACGTAAGCCTCTACAATTTTTTCTCCACCCGGCCCCGCTACGGAGTAGCGCCTGCTGTAAGGCAAGTTGAGAATGTCGCTGTATGCTTTTTCCGTAAGGATGGTGGTACGCACTCCGGTATCGAGGATGAATTTCAGCGGAAGCTGCCCATTAAGTACTACCGGCACCACTATGAGATTATTGCACAACTCAATGGGAAACTGCACACGGTGCTGGCCTTCTGAAAGCGAAAAGCCCAGGTGCTGCGCCCGCGCGAGCGAGGAAATGACTACTGTTAAAATGACTAAAAGATGCCTAAAGCGCATGAAGCCGGATTGCTCAGGTTAAAACTATTCAAAAATTTTAGAACTGATGTGTTCTTAAACGGTAACTACCCCCAACGCGGTGAGCAATTTTGTGGGAGAATTCTCAATGGTAAGAAAATTTAAGTTAACGGGATTGAGAAACCCGTTTTCCGTCATGGCCTGCATCTGTTGTACCAGCGGAGAAAAGAAGTTGTCAACATTGAGTAAGCCAACGGGCTGGTCGATAAGGCCTAATTGCCGCCAGGTGAGTATTTCGGCCAATTCATCCAACGTGCCCCATCCGCCCGGCAGGGCTACAAAGACATCGGTCATGTCGGCCATTCTTTTTTTGCGCTCGTGCATGGAGTTCACCACCACCAACTCCGTGAGGGAGGTGTGCCCCACTTCGCGTTTCATCAGAAAGTCAGGAATAACACCCACGACCCTGCCGCCTTTGTCAAGGGCCGCATCTGCCACAATGCCCATGAGGCCAATGTTGCCGCCACCATATATAAGCGTGTGCCCACCCGTGGCCAGCAGGGTGCCAGTATGGCGGGCTGATTCAGCAAACGCAGCGCTATGCCCTGTGCTGGAGCCGCAAAAGACACAGACATTCATGCTGCGGACTTGCGTCAGTGCTTAATATCGTGCTCGTTGTTGCTAACAGATTTGTTTGGGAAAAGCCATACCGATACGATGGCTAAAACAAAAAGAGCGATGACCACACCAAATACTGCCATAAAATTGATTTATAGGCCAAAGTAAACTCCTTTTGGGGTTTCTCACAATATTTGAGGATTACGGAAACCTTATTCTTTTATTTTGAGTTTAATTCGCACTTAATAAATCGTTCTGGAAATGAAAAAAGTACTGGTTCTTACGGGCATTTTAATACTGGCGGTAGTGGCCGCATTTTTTGTATTACGACTTTCTACCAAGTCGCACAGCCCTGAGACCACTGTAGGATACAATAAAAATGGCCTATCCATAAGCGTGGTTTACAATCGTCCGTACAAAAAGGGAAGGCAAATTTTCGGGGGCCTGGTGCCTTACGGTAAAACGTGGCGCACGGGTGCCAACGAGCCCACCGTTTTTGAGGTGAATAAAGATTTGATGATTGGAGACAAAAAACTTCCTAAAGGAAAGTACTCGCTCTGGACTGTGCCAAACGAGCAAAGCTGGTCAGTCGTTTTTAACTCTACCATTCCGGGCTGGGGTATTGATGTAATGAATAAAGGCGCAGCCGCCCGCGAGCCGGAAACAGATGTAGTGATCATTGACGTGCCCGTGATGACTACGGAAAAAGAATTTGAGCAATTCACCATTTCCCTTGACGAGGCTGACGACATGCTGGAGTTGGTGCTGGCTTGGGACAAAACCCTGGTGGCCGTGCCGCTGATCGTTAGTGAATAACCACGCTCACGCGTGTCTTCCGGTTTTCCGGAATTTCTTCTGCTATTGCCTTTCCTGAACAACTGATCTTAGAAGGGGGTATGCCTTGCTGGGTAAGAAAATCACCAATAGCTTTTGCCTGGAGCAACGTGCGATCGTTATGATACGTAGACTTAATCACCAGTGAATCGCGCACAGCCGTGGTAACAGAATCAACTTTATATGTGACAGGAATTTTCATAGTGTCTCTGCGTATCTCTGTGAGTTCCGGTCCTGACCGGAGCGAGTCTTCTTCGTAACCCATCATCGTGACCTG
>JAIENH010000275.1 GCA_019751475.1 Cyclobacteriaceae bacterium | reverse complement strand
AAATCTGCGAAGTCTTTAATCCGCGAAAATCTGCGGGAAAAAATATACTTAAGCCTGCACTTTTGATCGCACCTATAAAAGCGAAAAAGGGCGCCCGTTTCCGGAACGCCCTAACCCTACCCCACAACCTAAATCCATTAATTTACTTTGATGGAGGTCTTTAAAGCCTTCTTCTCGTCTTTCGGCAAATTCAACTCCAGCATGCCATTATTGTACTTGGCGTTGATCTTGGAGGAATCAACGTTATCCGGCAACGAAAACGAGCGGCTAAATGAGCCATACTGCGTCTCAATGGCATGATAGTTCTTGTCTTTCTTCTCACTTGAGAATTTGCGCTCACCACTGATGGTGAGAAAACTGTCTTTCACTTCCACATTAAAATCTTCTTTGCTCAATCCAGGAGCAGCTACGTGGATTTCATAGGCCTGATCATTTTCTAAAATGTCAACCTTTGGTACAAAGGAACTTCTTCCTGAACGAACCATTGAATCGTTGAAGAAACGATCGATCATGCTGCTGAACGAAATCGGTACGAAGTCGTTCGCGTTGTATTTTATTATGCTCATAACGTTTTAATTTTTTAGTTGTACCCCTTCCATAGGAAAATCTGTGCCGGTGCGAAATTCAGACGTTTTTAAGACATAATGTCTTAAATGATACGATAATATTGGCTTAATAAGTCAAAATGTCTCAAAAATATGAGTAAAAACTTCAGGCGAGCACTTCCCTCTTACGAAGGTTGGTAAGAAACTCCGGGTTTAAGATGGTCTTCGCGCAAGCCTCGGCATGAGGCAGCTCATAGCGGAAGAAGAATTTCATTGTATGAACCTTGCCCTCGTAGAACTCGCGCGTCTGGTTGGTAAAGTTGGAAGATTGCAATTGCGTGTAGGCTACCGTAGCCTGCTTTAGCCATTGCCATCCAATCACCCCATAGCTCAACAATTCCATATAGACCGCAGCATCGGCCAACGACCGATCGATATCGCCTGAGCCCATCAAAGCAGTGAGATGTGACGTGACTGCCTGCACTCGTTCCAATTCTACTTTCAGCGCTTTCGCGAATGGTTGTAATGATCCGTAGGTGTCGGCTTGACGGATGCAGTCTTCAATGGTGCGGATAAGTTCTGTCAATGCTTTACCTTTTTCCATCGTGACTTTGCGGCCCAATAAATCCAGCGATTGAATGCCTGTGGTGCCCTCATAGAGCGACATAATTTTTAAATCACGATAGTGTTGCTGCACGGGGAAATCCATCGTAAAGCCATACCCACCTAATGTCTGAATGGCAAGAGCAGCCGACCTGCTTCCTTGCTCCGCTGCATAAGTCTTTACAATCGGTGTGAGGATTTCCAACAACAGCCAGTTCGTATGCTTCTCCTCGCCTTCTGCCACATGCATGTTGTCTGTCAGGCGATTGCATTCCATCACAAGTGAAAGGGCACCTTCTACAATAGCTTTTTGCGTAAGCAGCATACGCTGCACATCCGGATGATTGATAATAAGAGTGGGCGGCTTAAGCGGATCTTTTTCGCTGGCAAGTCTTCCCTGGGGGCGCTCGCTGGCGTATTGTAAAGAAGCCTGATACGCAGCCATTGCCACGGAAGCGGCCGAGAGCCCCACACTGATGCGAGCCTCGTTCATCATTTGAAACATGTAGGTAAGACCTTTGTTGGGCTCACCCACGAGCCAGCCCTTACAATTGTTTTGTTCACCAAAAACAAGGTGCGTAGTACAATATCCGCGCTGACCCATTTTTTGAAAATCGCCTGCACAGAAAACATCATTAGCTACCAACGAGCCATCGGCTTGGGGCCAAAACTTGGGTATAATAAACAATGAAATTCCTTTTACTCCGGCCGGTGCACCTTTTATCCGCGCCAGCGTCAGATGAACAAAGTTATTGCAGGCTTCGTGCTGACCTCCCGATATAAAAATTTTTTGTCCTGTGATGGAATACATTCCATCCTCGCGCAGCGAAGCACTCGTAGTGATATCGGTGAGCGAACTACCTGCTTGTGGTTCCGTAAGGGCCATGGTGCCTTGCCACTCACCGCCAAACATCTTGGGTACGAACATTTCGATCTGCTGGTGATTGCCAAAGCTGGTAATGAGTGCGGCTGAGCCGGTGGTCAAACTAAAGTAGCCCTGGCACCCGTTATTCGCAGCTTGGAATATATGTTGGCCTGAATTAAAAATCATCATGGGCAGTTGCAAACCTCCCAATTCAAAAGATGATGCCCCTGAAATCCAACCTTGCTGTGCGGCTTCGTGAATGATGATCTTGAGTTGAGGATGAGTCTTTACTCCACCATGACCATCGTACTCTGCTTTCTTTTCGTCCATCTCCTTGAAGTACGGAGCCATGTGTCGATCGGCTAGCAACTTGGCAGACTCCACGATCATCCAGGCCTGTTCTCAGTTGAGATGAGAGAAACGCGGCTTGGAAAAAAGTTCTTCAACAGCATGCACTTCCTGCAACAGGAATTTGATGTGCTCCAGGCTTGTATAGCGTGACATATTTAATCAGCGTTATCTGTTCATTCCCAACAATTCACCACCTCATCTGGCAGCGCCACCATCAATGGTCAGGCAAACGCCATTTACGAAAGCTGCTTCATCGGAGGCCAGGTAAAGATAACCATTGGCAATGTCTTGTGGCTGGCCCCAACGGCCCGAAGGTATGTGCGCGATGGATTGCTTTCTTACTTCTTCCGGTATCAAATCCGTCATAGCGGTTTGAATAAATCCGGGAGCAATGCAATTGGCAGTAATGCCGAAGCGGCCCAACTCCAACGCCCACACTTTAGTCATACCGATGATAGCTGATTTCGTAGCTACATAGTTGGTCTGACCATAGTTGCCACGAATAGCCACGTTGGAAGATGCTGAGACGATGCGACCATAGTTTTGCTCTTTCATGATGGGCGCTATGGCCTGCGTACAATTAAAAACTCCTGTAAGGTTCACCGAAATGACATCGTCCCATTCTTCCTTTGACATTTTCATGAGTGTACGGTCCTTTGTGATGCCGGCATTATTGATCAAAATATCTATCCTACCAAAGTGCGCTTTTGCTTCCCGCACAGCCTCGTCCACTTGCAACTTATCCGCGACTGATACTTTTTTAAAGATTACATCGTGTCCTGATCGTTTCAGGTCAGCCGCTACGTCCGCTCCTTTTTCAGAAAGATCCCACAAAGCGACCTTGGCTCCTTCTTTGACAAACGTCTGCACGGTAGCCAAGCCAATACCATTGGCCCCACCCGTCACAATCGCTACTTTATTTTTTAATCTCATATACTTGTTGATTTAATAAATTGCAGTAATCAATTCACCGATGTAAGCAAGCTTCTCCTGCCCTTCCAACTCCATCATACATTCCAAAAATACTTTCGTGCCACCGCCCGGCATGTCTTCTACTGAAGCGATGCGTCCGGTCATGCGGATGCGATCGCCTGATTTCACCGCCACAGGAAACCGTGCCTTATTCAATCCATAGTTGATGGAAGTGGCTGCACCTTCAATGGTAAGCAATTCATAAAAAAACTTTGACGCCAGTGATAACGTGAGATATCCGTGTGCAATGGTCTTGCCTCCTGGTAAAAGCGTCTTCGCTTTTTCGGTGTCAACGTGTATCCATTGATAATCATGTGTGGCATTGGCGAAGTTGTTGATCATCTCCTGAGTGACGGTAAGCCAATCACTTACTCCAAGCGCTTGCCCTACATATTTTTTAATCTCCGAACGCTTAATGACCAGCGGTTTGCTTACACTAACAGGCTTGGGCTTTTCTGCTTGCTCTTGGATAGCTAAGGAAACTGTTTGCTCTTGCCAATCACCGATCTTTACCACTGCTTTGCCTCTCACCTTTCGCTGCATCAAATCCTGAAGAGCATTTTTGGCTTGCTCCAGCGAATAAACGTTGTGAATGTGCTGCTTGATTTTACCTTCATTAATCCATGCCAGCAGTTGCCCAAAGTTTTGAAGGCTGTCTTGCGGTTGTCGTTCGGCAAAACTTCCCCAAAACACCCCGACAATCGAGCAGCCTTTTAACAAGGGAAGGTTGGCAGGAAACTGCGGAATATTACCCGCAGCAAAACCGACTACCAGATAACGGCCGCGCCATGCCATGGAGCGAAGAGCCGCTTCTGCCAGTGCACCTCCCACAGGATCATAGACTACATCTACACCTTTCTCTTGGGTGATCTGTTTGATTCGCTCACGCAAATCCTCGTTTGTGTAGTTGATGGTGAAGTCCGCTCCTTTCTCTTTGCATATCTCCAGTTTTTCATCTGATGAGGCAGCAGCAATCACCGTTGCACCCATCACCTTGCTCAACTCAACTGCTGCCAGCCCGACACCTCCGGCTGCACCCAGCACCAGCAAGGTCTCACCGGCTTTTAGCACCGCGCGGTCTTTCAGCGCATGAAAGGAAGTGCCATAGGTATATAAGGTGGAAGACGCTGTGATAAAATCCATGGCTGGAGGCATAGGAAAGACACGATTCGCTTTGACCACCACCTCTTCCGCCAGGCCTCCCCAGCCGCATAGCGCCACCACACGGTCGTCAGGCTTAAGTTGCTTTACCTTTTCTCCTGCTGTTTTAACAACACCCGCCACTTCGCCACCGGGTGAAAAGGGGAGAGTCGGTTTAAACTGATATTTGTTTTGAATAATGAGCACATCGGGAAAATTTATTCCGCATGCTTTTACGGTGATGACTACCTCGTCTGGCCCGCACGAGGGTGGAGGCACCTCTTCCAATACCAGGGAATCGGGTAATCCAAAATTCTTGCAAAGCACGGCTCTCATAGTTGGTTTGGGTGTTTTGGTGGGCTCGCCTTGTGCAAGTAAATAAAAGAAGCTTTTTTGGAATCTTTAAGGCTATCCGGTAATATTGCAGTCCTTTTTCCTCCTTAGCTCTCCCGATCCCGATTACTATCGGGACGGGATGGTTTAGAGCCCTCAAAGAAGCGGGTTTATAAGAAAAAGGGGAACGTAAAAGAAAAATTCCTCCTTAGCTCAGCTGGTTAGAGCATCTGACTGTTAATCAGAGGGTCCTTGGTTCAAGTCCAAGAGGAGGAGCCCTTGGGGCCATCTCTTTCGGATGGCCCTTTTTTCCATTTTTGGACACATTAAGGCAGTTTTAGTTTTTAAAACTTTAACTTTAAAAGGTCTATTTATTTTATTGGTTATAGTCCTATGAAGGAGTCGAGAATTGTTGATCCACCTTTTTTGTTTACTTTTTCTTTCAAGGTGTTGCAACAATCCAGAGTTGGTCTGTTGTGTTTTGGTTTGCTCGTGTCAACCTGCTCCCCAAAAGACAGCCATGATGAAAAAGGGCAATTGAATAATCTCACCCTGTCTCAAGCGGATTCGTTATTTGTGCTAGCTGAAAAATTGTCAGAAGCAGGTAAAAGAGACAGCGCGATATTTCAATATGATAAAGTCTTTGCTTTGGAACTGCAAAGACCAAGAAGAGACACTATCACAATCAAGCATTACTTGGCTGCGGCCCGGCTGTATCAACAAGAGAATAAGTATGATATAGCGGATAAATTTCTTGAGAAGGCCCGCCTTCTGACAGACAGCCTGGAAGTAAGGCCAAGGCTGCTGTTAGACTTATATTTGGCTTCAGCCAATGCAAAAAGTAATCTGTCAGATTTTGCATATGCAAGTGGATTACTTCGTGAAGCCGGTGTCATCGGGAAAAGTTATTTTTCGAGAGACCCAAACATTCTTTATGGAATATACGCTCAATTGGCTGGCAACTATTACTACCAAAAGAATATTGACAGTTGCTTGTACTACCAAGCTAAGGCCATCGCAACAATTTTTGGCAACAATGCACGACTTAGTGCAGCAGTGCACTTTAAAGGAATTTTTCTTACGGAATTTAAACGGTATGATGAGGCCCTTGCCAATTTTAATAAGGCATTAACCATAGCGCTACGAAACTCAGGTGCTAATTCCGATCCCGTGGCGAGAATCCATTTGCAAAAAGCAAGAGCGTTTCAACGAAGCGGGCTCATGGATTCAAGCCTTTTTTGTCTAAGAGAAAACCTGAGAATCCGAAAGAAAATCTATGGTGTAAAAAATTCAAATACGTATGGCGCACACTACGAATTAGGACAGTTTTACTACTCAATTGGGGCCCCCGATTCAGCACTCTTTTACTTCCAATCGAGCTTGATTAGTCTGGTAAACAGTTTTAATAATCACTCTTTCCACGCCAATCCGCAGCCTTCATTTGCCGAACTCAATACAGATTTGGTAAACGCTTTGATAGGAAAGGCCAGGGCAGTCCGCTCGATTTCGCCAAACAAAAAAAACTTATACGTTTCATTAAAGACCTATTTTCTAGCCGATAGCGTTTTTCGATTGTATCGTTCTAATTTCTATTTCGATGACTTGAAGATGAAACAGCTTGACAAGGTGCCCTATCATGAAATAGCCGAAGTAGCATTTTCTCTTTATGAAATGGAGCCACAAAAGGTTTTTGTTACCTATGCGCTTTCCGCTATTGAACAATCTCGTGCAGCGCTGCTCCTTGAAAACTTACGAAAGGCTGAGAACTTTGGAAAATTCGGAGTACCAGAAGACTTGCGAAAAAAGGAAAGAGACCTGGCTCAACAATATGCAGACTTGCAATACAGATTGGTAAGTAATGGACTCAATACCGATTCAGTAAGCAAGGCTTTACTGGAAGTACAGAATAAGATGGCCCGCTTGCAAAATAACCTCCGCGAAAATTTTGGAAGCTACTTTCGTATTCGATATCCCGAGGTCTCCGTGGAGTTGCCTTCCGTGCAAGATTATTTGAAACATGAGAACTCAATGTTACTCGAATACCTATGGAGTGATTCTACCCTATTTGTCATCTTACTTAAGCCGGATACTTTCAATCTTCGCAAGATTAAAATTGACAAAATGCTGACCGGAGAATTGGCGGCCTACACGAACCTTCTCAGGACAGGTCCCGATTCTATTCACAGTGTTACTCGGTATAAACGATTCTGTCAAAGTTCAAGTTTTATTTACAACCGCCTTGTAAATGAGGTACTTTTTGAGGCAGCTAAAAAACGCCAGTTGATCATTTCGGCCGATGGCCCTCTTTTGGCTATGCCGTTTGAATCGTTGGTTACCGATACCCCAGATCTAAATAATAGCGAGATCAATTATCAACTAAACTATCTTATCAGAAAACAATCAATTCGATACGCTTATTCCATAAGCCTAATGCTGCAGCAAGAAAGAAAGAAAAGAAGTGGCGATCGACTACTGGCTTTTGGCTACTCGGCCGAAGGGCCTCAAACTGTGCGGGGAGCTGTATTAGGAGGTCTTCCAGGATCGAAGCTGGAGTTGGAAGCGGTGAAACACTTAATGAACAACGCTGCCAACAAGTACCTACTGGAGGCAGGTGCGTCCGAGGCAGCATTCAAAAGGGAGGCGGGTGAATTTAATATCGTTCATCTGGCCGTACACGGTGTTGCTGATTCAGTCCAGGCTATGGAATCAAAATTGATTTTTACAAACCGGGGAAGTGCTGACGAAGATGGACAACTGTATTCACACGAACTGTATGGCCTGGACTTAAAGGAAGTTGACCTGGCCGTGTTGAGCGCATGTGAGTCGGGTGTGGGTAAATACCAGCGGGGTGAGGGCATCATGAGTATGGCGAGAGCATTCGCTTACGCGGGCTGCCCTTCCTTAGTCATGAGTCTGTGGAAAATAGATGACAAAATATCGGCCCGCATTATGACCAACTTTTACGAGCACTTGGTGGGGGAAGAGAAAATTGATAAAGCCTTGGCAGGTGCTAAGTTGGACTACCTAAGTACTTCGAATGAAATTAATTCACACCCCTATTACTGGGCAGCCTTCCTACTTACTGGTAACTCGAACCCAATATCCAAAGGAACCAACTGGTTCCTTTGGATAAGCATTTCGATCATATCAGTACTGACCGTTGCTCTTGTTTTACGCCACCGTTTTCGTTCTTGATTTTATCACTGGCCATGAAACTCAATCCCTTACCCCGAGTGTAGAAGATACCGGTCTCACTTAGCTTAATAGTATTCTTCTGCAAGTAGGCAACGATCGTGTTGTTACTTCTTATTTTTTTACCGTCCAGATAGATTTTTTTGAAATTGTCTCCAGCCATATAAGCTGTGGTAGTGGTAAAAAGATCAAGTTGTTTTTTATTTAACTTAAGGGGGGCGAAGCCTTTCATACTTCTCAATTTTTTGTCAAGTTTTGGGTCATGGAGGTTTTCGAGCTTTTCAAGTTTACCGAACCTTGACTGAAAACCCTTGTTATCAACAATTTGTTTTTCGAGAGTTATGTGATCTTTCCAGGATAATACATTGCCAGCTATTGCGAGATAAGAATCTTCCCAGGGAATAAGGTAAGGCTGAAACGCTACTACATTCCCCTTGATAAACTTGCCATTGCTTGAATTGGCAAACAAAATGGGGAAATTCACGAATCCTTCTTCAGGATCATCTGTCTCAATTTTTTTTACAATTTTTAATTTTTTTGGATAGACTACCCCAAACGAGTTATTGGGATAATCAACATGGCCGCAGACGTGTGTCATACTTTTTTTGCGTTTTGGTTTATATAATTTAGTACACCCCTATTGTGCATAGCATGGGGACTCAATCGAGTTCTTTTAAAAGTTTCTTTGCCTTCTCTCCATACGTGCTGCTCTTGCTTATTTCCCACAACGAAGACTTGGCCAATTCAATTTTATTCTGCTTAAGGCACGCCAAACTGAGATACCACTTTGCCTGTGTTACTAAGTCTTCATGGTGATTGAGCATGTTGCGGAAGGAAGCCTCGGCCTTATCAGCTTGACCCAAGGAAAGATAAGCGTTTCCCAGGCACAACTCCACCACAGGGTCGTCATTTTTTTTCAAGGCATTCTGAAAATTAATAATGGCTTCACGATACTGCCCATTGTCATACGCTTGATACCCCTTTTGTTTCCAGGTTAAAACATCGTCCTCCGGCTGTCCACGCTTTAGGCCCGTGCCCGGTGAATCAAATGGCTCATAGTACGCTGTAAAGAGTCGGTCTTGAATGGGCACGGTATTCTGCGCAGGTCGAAAAAGAAAGTAGCTCATCACTAGTAGGGCCACAGAAGCTGCCATTGCCATCGGCTTCCAACCTACCTGCATCCATGTTTGTCGCCCTTCCGAGGATTCAATTTCCGGCAAGGAAACTTCTAACTCTTTTAATGATGTCAGTTTATCAGAAAGATGAGCATGACGAATGCCCTGCAACAATTGGCGATGTCCCTCCACCCGTGCTTTCAACAATGGATCTTTTGCCAACTGCCGATCCATAAGATGGCGGTCTTCTTCCGCCAGACTTGGGTCAAGGTAGCGCTCTATCCAATCCATTATATGTTGATTATTATCTTCCATTTATTTCTTATTCAGGTTGTCTTACTAGTTCTGCTTCTACCATTTCGCGAAGGCGCTCCATGCATTTATATTTTTGCGTTTTGGCCGTATCCTTATTCTTGTAGCCCAATTTCATCGAGATTTCCTCCATACTCTTTTGTTGATAATAGT
>JAIENH010000724.1 GCA_019751475.1 Cyclobacteriaceae bacterium | reverse complement strand
TTGAAGAGGGCATGAAGAATTACACTGAGTTTCAATCAGTCGATAAACCACAAGAGCCATGAACCCTGCCTACGAAAAAATGATCAATGACCTGGCACCAAAAAAATTTGGCTGGAAGGGAAATGTTTGGGTTGCCTTTCTTGTAGTTGTTATCCTCGCAGGAATGTATTCCTACGCTCAGCAACTTAAGCATGGCCTGGCTATAACGGGCATGAGAGACTACGCATTGTGGGGCATTTACATTTCCAATTTTGTATTCTTTGTTGCGGTGAGTTTAGTGGGTTCGTTGATCACCGCCATCCTGCGATTGTCCGGTGTACATTGGAGCACACCGCTTACGCGCATTGCAGAAATCATTGCCGTGGCCGCAATTATTATGGCAGGGCTCACCATCATCATTGATATGGGCCGACCTGATAGGCTTCTGAATTTATTCTTGCATGGCAGACTTCAGTCGCCCATCCTCTGGGACGTTATCGTAATTACAACTTACCTGGTCATCAGCCTTCTATTGTTGTACTATCCGCTACTGCCCGATTTCAGCATCTTGAAACACTATTCGCATCGCACAGGCTGGTTATATAAGTGGTATGACAGGCTTTCGTTGAACTGGTCGGGCAACGAAAAGCAAGTTCGCATACACACCATATCTATACAGGTCTTGTCTATTATGATCATACCCGTGGCGTTTGCCATTCACACGGTAACGGCATGGCTATTCGAAACTACTTACCGACCAGGATGGGACAGCACCAACTTCGGCCCCTACTTTATTGCCGGTGCATTTGTAGCAGGATCTGGCGCGGTGGTAGTGGTGATGTTTGTCCTTCGTAAACTGTACAGCCTCGAAGAGTATATCACAGACGATCATTTTGATAAAATGGGAAAGGTGCTGGTATTGTTATGCCTGGTGTATTTGTATTTTAATATTAATGAATACCTGATTCCCACGTATAAATCCACCGAAGAAGAGGCCGTGCATCTTCAAAGTTTATTCAAAGGACAATACGCGGGGCTGTTCTGGACGGTTATCATCGGTGGACTCGTTCTTCCTGTTATCATATTGTTGTTTCGTAAGGGCAGAAAACCTCTTCCGTTATTTATGGTGGCACTGGCGGTCGTGTTGGGTGCCTGGTGGAAACGCTACCTGATTGTAATACCTACACTTAGCCATCCGTTTCTTCCCATTGAAGGTGTGCCCCAGTCGTGGCATCATTACACACCAACACTGATAGAATGGTCTATCACCGCGGCTACGTTGGCAAGTGCATTACTCATTATCACCTTACTGGTACGATTTCTTCCCGTTGTACCTATTTATGAGACGGCCGAAGAAAGAGGATTGACACGACCATCTCAACCTACCTACTCATGAGAACCTATTTCATATACTTTCTTTTACTTCTCGCGAATGCGGCACTCGCCCAAAACCGTCAACATAAAGCGAGGATATCCGCTCAATACATTAAGGTTATGAACCGGGAAACGTTCATCGCCTTTTCTACTAAATACAAAGGCGAGAACGGATTTGAACCAGCCTCGGGTCTCGCGATTCAGGTGTACAAAAAAATGCCTGACGACTCACTCTTCTGTCTTGGCACAGCGACAACCAATTCGGAAGGGAAAACAAAATTTGTTTTGAACGATAGCAGCCTGACAAAGACAAAGGAAGCTTCGGTTTTTACCTACGTGGTGAAAATAGAAAACCAATCTACGTATGAAGATTCCGAAACAGAAATAAATGTATCCGATGCAAATCTATCGGCTGCTGTTGAAGCGGTTGACAGTATCAATCAAATCCGGGCAACGCTTACCGATGGATTGGGGCAGCCGCTGGCAAGTCAATCACTGAAAGTGCAGTTGCAGCGGATGTATGCCCCGCTTCCAATCGGTGAAGAGAGTTATGAGACCGATGAAAACGGTTCGATCATTGTGCCGATAGATTCACCCATGCCGGGTATCAATGGTGAATTGACGTTTGAGGTAGTGCTCAATGAAAGCGAAACGTATGGCACGGTAAAAGCATTGGTTACTGCGCCTATTGGCACACCCATTGTCGATCAATCAACTTTTGATGAACGCACCCTGTGGTCACCGCCTTCGAAAGCACCTTATTACCTGCTCATTTTCCCGAACCTGATCATCATCGGTGTGTGGCTGCCCATTCTCTTATTGATCATTAACCTTTTTAGAATTTCAAAAGCTAAAATCAACTTGTAAAACATAAACCCAATAACTATGAAAAAGCACACACTTGTTCTCCTTCTGGCCGCTTCTGTTGCACTGTATTCATTTACGGTAGTTTACCAGTCTAAAGAGTGGGTAGTGCCGGAGACCGCTAAAAAAGCAAAGAACCCCACAGACAAGGCAGACAAAGAGAATTTATCGATTGGTAAAAGCTTATACTCCAAGCATTGTCAGTCCTGCCATGGTAAAGAGGGGTACGGTGATGGACCAAAAGCCAAGGAACTGAAAGGACAGGATCTGATGGGGGATTTCTCAAGCGCTGCATTCCAGAGCCAGACGGATGGCGCCTTGTTTTACAAAATATCAACTGGCCGGGATGATATGACTGCATTTGATAAGAAAATACCCGATGCCGAAGACCGTTGGCTCATTGTCAATTATATCAGGACGCTGAAACAATAATTTGTATGAGTAAAACAGATTGAATCATGAACAACACAACGGAACTATCACGGACAGCTATGGCCGATCAATTCATTGAACTTGCCAATGGATTTACCAAGACCGAACCCAAAGAGCGTGTGGGTGCTGCCATCATGTTTGCGGCAGCTCGCTACAACGCTTTTGAAGCGTTCTCGAAGTCAAGCAATTTAAAAAGAGACAAGGAGGATGCGGTCAATTGGTACGCCCATGAATACAAGCGAATGCTGGATGCAAACATTGACGATTTACTGGAATCAAATACTCAATAAATAATAAGCACTATGAAAACTACAATGGGAGTTTTCGTTTTCTGTCTGGCCACCACACTCGTGGCTGCACAGGATTATACTGCCGGCAAACTCAGAGTGGGGTTATATGCAAACGCAGGCACCAGTTCATTGGTACAAGGCATGGGCATGGATATGAACATGTATGGCAGCGGCTATAGTGGAATGAACGGCAACATGCCCATGTACAACTATGCCAGTTCATGGGGCGGTGGCCTAAGCCTCACAGCACCACTGCACCCGCGGTGGTCTTTCGTTGGAAACGTGGGCTATATGAATCGCGGAGCAAATTATGGCACTATGAATTCTTCCGCCTACAATTCCAGTTACCGATTTTCTTACCTCGATGTGTGGGCCATGGGGCAATATAATAACCTGCCCAAAGGTCCTGTAAAATTTACAGCCGTGCTCGGCCTGACAGAAAGCACATTACTATCGGCCACCAATAAAGACTCAGGAATCAATCAAGACATGATGGATAATGTAAACCGGGTGGATATCGGAATGGTTGTGGGGCCGGGGTTAGAATTTGGTCTAAAAAAGAAAGGCGCTATTCAAGCCCGACTGCTCTACACATTTGGATTTATGAATGTATTCAGGGGCATGTACTATGATAGCGGGATGCATTCGAACAATGCAGCTTTTCTCTTGCAGGTTGGGTACTTGTTCAATTAAACAGTGACACGCTAACTTAAATTTTATACATCAACAACTTGCCGATCGCAATTAACTATATGATTCTGGGATTTATTTTACTTAGCGTACCGGTTACTCAGGCACAGCAGAATTGGAGTGCCACTAACGACCCCGCTGGCAAGAGTTTACCAGCACGTATGCGAAATAAGACGCGTGGATCGCGTCCACCCAGTGATGGTTCTTCCGAAAGAAGGAAAGCGGAATTCAGCGTTGATATTTTTAGTGGGGCTACGTCCATTGTTACCGGTCTATCGCTGGACAACACCGGAAGATACCAATACCATTATACGCCTACAGTTGGCTTTGCGGGAGATTTAGGATATACCCTTACATCAAAACTCTCTGCACACGCAAGTTTAGGCTACCTGCAGCGGGGAGCTGAATTCGATAGCGCAGGTCTTTTTGATAGAAGCCGCTACCGCCTGTCTTATATTGACTTATGGGGATACTTAGAATACGCTTCAGGCAGCCAAGTAAAGTTTACTTTCTTGGCGGGCTTATCTCAGAGCACCCTCATAGCAGCCAGGTTAAATTCATCTGCGGGTAACATCAACGCGATGAACGACTTTAACAAGATCGATGTGGGATTCGTGGCCGGCCCGGGAGTTCTGCTTCCGGCCAACAAAAATAAAATTCGTCTGCGTTTCATTTTCAGCTATGGCTTCCGCGATGCTTTTGCAGAAGGACACTTTACTGAAGATGTAAAAGCTCACAACCACGCATACCTGGCTCAGGTAGGCTATATTTTTAATTAATAACTAACCAAATAAAACAACTGTGAAAACACGTAATCTTATCACCTTGTCACTGATCGTTTTTGGCTCAATCTCATCATCATTTGCACAACAAGACAGCAGCGGAGTGTATCTGAGCGCAAGTGATTTTAAAAATGGAAAGCTTGCTTATGCCATTAATTGCAAAACACAAAAGCATAAAATTAAGCTGAATGGATTTTTAAATAAGCCCTACATCACCGTAGTACATGAAGGGAAATCCGTGGACCTCGACAAGAAAAACATTTTCGGCTTCCGCGATTGCGGTGATGTCACCTATCGCTTTGTTGATCAAAATCAGTATACAGTCTTAAACCCAACGGAGGAAATCTTGCTTTATAGGCATGTTGCTCAATCGGCTTCTAAAAATCAACCAGAAACCGTTTATTATTTCTTCAGCAAGTCGGCTCAGGGTGAGGTGTTGGATTTAACCCTTACCAACTTAAAAAATGCTTTCCCCGACAATCACCGTTTCCACGATTTATTGGATGCACAATTTAATTTAAGTACGCCTTTGACTGCATATGACTCACACCATAAAATGTATAAGGTAAATAGACTTTATCAGAACAGTTTACAGTAAAATGGAACAAGGTGGAGTGGACAAATTGATTGTATGAGGCGTAATGATAAATTTTTGATCCTACTGGCTTTGCTGGTAATGTTTCTTGTGTACACCGCTTCGGTTTATACAAGGGGCACTGAACTATCGGAAAATAATCCTATGCTTGATACCGCTGCCATTCAAGGTAAAGTGCTGTGGCAAAAATATAATTGTTCTTCATGCCATCAATTGTACGGACTAGGAGGTTTTATCGGACCTGATTTAACCACCACCATCTCACGAAAAGGGGATGCCTATGCCAAGGCTATTATTCTGAGTGGCACCAAACGTATGCCACATTACGGTATAACAGAGCAGGAAGCTGACGCGATAACAAAATTTCTTTCTTATGTTGATTCAACAGCCATCCACTATAAGCGCTGACGAAGTTAAACTTCCGCCAAGCAAACCGGCAAGGACTTTCCCTCCTTCGAAAGCGGGAACGCTTTTCCTTACATCGGGAATCGTTTCATTATTGTTCGGGATGCTGTTTGGCCTGTTGGGAAGTGTACAATATTTACTGCCCGATTTTCTTGCGGAGGCTATTCCATTTTTTAAAACGCGACCACTCCATGTTTCATTGGTGATAGCCTGGATATTTCAGGGCGCAGCAGGCAGCATCTATTGTTATGCACCCGCAAGCGTTAAGAGACCGCTGTTTTCCGAAGCACTAGCTAGAGTTCATTGGATACTTTTTGTAGTTACCGGTTTAGGAATAGTTGCATCCTACGCGTTTAGGCACTTTGGTGGAAGAGAGTATCTGGAATATCCTATCTGGTTTGCTATACCCATCACGTTGTCATGGTGCCTGATCATTGTTAATTATTTCAAAACGATTAAAGAATCGTTGAGTAAGTATCCTGTTTACATTTGGATGTGGGGCACTGGCATCATCGCCTTTTTAGTTACCTACCTCGAGTCTTATCTGTGGCTATTTAACAGCGTTCAATCAAACACCGTTCGTGATATCACCATCCAGTGGAAAGCCAACGGTGCCATGGTGGGCTCCTGGAACCAAATGGTGTACGGCACGGCATTTTACCTGATGGAGCGAATCAGTGGTAACAAGGACACCTCACGTTCACGTTTGACTTTCTTTTTCTATTTTCTCGGGCTCACCAATCTGCTGTTCAACTGGGGCCACCATACCTACATAGTGCCTTCTGCTACTTGGATAAAAAATGTCGCCTACATAATCAGCATGACGGAACTACTGATTCTGGGCAACATTATCTGGAATTGGCGAAAGACGTTGACTGACGCTCAGCGTCATTTCCACGTGGTTCCATATCGACTACTATTAGCAAGCGATGTTTGGATATTTCTAAATTTGGCCCTGTCGATTCTCATCTCGATTCCTGCGGTAAACTTCTACACCCATGGCACACACATTACAGTCGCTCATGCCATGGGCGCGACAATCGGTATCAACACGTTGATCTTACTTGCCTCTGCTTACTTTCTGGCTATTACGATTTATCAAAAGTCTGTAACAAGTAAATTATTCAATGTCGGTTATTGGTTAACGAACATCTCACTATTGGTCTTTTGGATTTCACTTCTGGGTGCCGGAATAGTCAAATCGCTGCAAGCGAAACATCCTTTCAGCATTGATCCATATGAGAAATATTTGGAGCAATCGTTGATTTGGTTCCGCGCATTTTCATACAGCGGATTTGCTTTGCTGATCGGGCTATCAATACTTTCTGTTCCGCTCTTGCGAATATTCATAAATAAGATTAGGGCAAGAAGCAATTAAGATGATGGCAAATGATGTAATAATAGAACGATTAAGCGGATGGATTTAGCGGACTCTTTTCGAAAGTACAGTTTAATTATCCGAAGAATACACCATGACTATTACCATAACAAAAGCCACAGGCGAAAAAGAGCCATTCGAAAAGAGCAAGCTCCTACGGTCATTGACGCGGGCAGGCGCTTCAGATATCCTGGCTGAAAAAATTGCCTCCGAAATCTCAAAGGGGCTACGTATAGGAATGTCCACCAGGCATATTTATAAGAAGGCGCATGATGCCTTGCGTAAAGCTTCACGCTCAACAGCCGGCCGGTATCATTTGAAGAACGGCATTATGGAGTTGGGTCCGTCAGGCTTTCCCTTCGAATTATATGTATCGGAAATTCTTAAGCAAAATGGCTTCGAGGTTCAAGTGGGAAAAATAGTGGAAGGGCATTGTGTCAACCACGAAGTGGATGTAATCGCTCAGAAAGATGACCGTCATTTCATGATTGAGTGCAAATACCACAACAGCCCGGATATGGTCTGTGATGTTAAGATTCCGCTTTACATACAGGCGCGTTTTCAAGATGTGGAGGCACGCTGGAAATTAATTCCAGGTCACGGAGAAAAATTTCATCAAGGCTGGGTGGTCACCAATACACGTTTTACCAGTGATGCCATTGCCTATGCTTCCTGTGTCGGGCTTAATCTGGTCAGTCTGGATTATCCGCAGGGAGGAAGTCTGCGTGATAGGATCGAGGAAACAGGTCTTTATCCCCTTACATGTCTTACCACGCTCACACAAGAGGAAAAGAAATTATTACTGGAAAAGAAGATTGTCCTGTGTCGCGATATATGTAACAATCCCACATATCTCCGGCAGATAAACCTTCCTGACCCCCGGATAAAGGAAGTACTGGAGGAAGGCCATCAACTATGTCATAAACTTATGCAACATGATCAACACTGACATCTTTAAACAAGCTGTTCACAGCAGATCCCTGGAAGACCTTCTGCAATCGCTTGAGGCAGACGCAACCCGCGGCCTTAGCCAAGAGGCCTCCATGCAGAGGCTGCAGCAGTTTGGAAACAATTCGATTACGCATGAGAAAAAGAAAAGCCTCTGGCTGGTCTTTCTCAGGCAGTTCAACAGTCCTATCGTGTATCTGCTCATCTTGGCGGCTGGTCTTTCATTTTTCTTTCAGGAGTGGCTCGATGGTTCTGCCATTCTCGTTGTTATCTTCATTAATTCCATCATCGGATTTTACATGGAATATCAAGCTGAGCGGTCGATGGAGGCGCTGAAAAAAATGTCTGTTCTTCCCGCCAAAGTTATTCGCAACGGAGAGATGAAGGAGATCAATGCCGAGGAACTTGCTCCCGGTGATCTGATCTTCATGGAGGCGGGCGATATGGTTCCTGCCGATGGTCGCATCTTGCGCTCATCACAATTGCAAGTTGATGAAGCAGCTCTCACAGGCGAATCCATTCCCGTGGAAAAGAAAACGGCCACGCTACCGGAATCCACCACCCTTGCAGAACGCACCAACATGGTGTATAAAGGAACTTTTGTTACGAAAGGAAACACCTATTGTCTCCTCACCGGTACCGGCATGCAGACTGAATTGGGAAAAATAGCCAGCCTTGTGCAATCTGCCGAGCAGGCCGCCACCCCCCTTGAAAAGAAACTGGAGCAGTTCAGCAAGAAACTGATCAAAGTGACGGTAGCGCTGGTGGTCATCATTTTCTTCGCAGGTATTCTGAATGGCCAGCATATTCTTGAAATGCTCGAAACAGCTATCGCACTGGCAGTAGCAGCTGTGCCTGAGGGGTTGCCGATTGTGGCCACGCTGGCCCTTGCCCAGGGAATGATGAAAATGGCGCGGCACAATGTTATCGTGAAGAAATTATCGGCAGTAGAAACTCTTGGCGGTACCAACGTGATTTGCACCGATAAGACCGGAACCCTAACCCAGAACAAAATCGAAGTACACGTTATTGTTACGCCTTCCGGCAAGTACGATGTAAGCAATGGAAAAATTGTTAATTCCAATGATCCGGCATTCCAACGAGTTTTAGCATGCTCGGTGCTATGTAACACAGCCGCTCTTGGTGTAAATGGAAATGAAACCGGTGATCCGCTTGAAGTGGGGCTTCTGAAATTTGCCATCGCTCAGGGAACTTCCATAGAAGCGATGCGGAAGGAAAACCCCGTAGTACAGGAAGAACCATTTTCCTCAGAAACCAAAGTCATGGCTACCCGCCATCTGGCAATCGAAGGCAAATCATTGATTTATGCCAAGGGTGCCGCAGAAGAATTGCTCGACAGGTGCACGTACGTTATCAATGGCACTGAAGAATTTGAACTCAACGGAACGCTGAAAAAGAATCTGTTATCGGAAGCTGAAAAACTTTCAGCATCCGGTTACCGGGTGATTGCGGCCGCCACGCGGATGGCTGGCAGTGGAGAAGATTCCCTGGCGTCCGGTTTGGTATTTGCCGGATTGATAGGAATGATCGACCCACCCCGGGCCGATGTTTTCGATGCCGTGAAGGAATGTAAGTCGGCAGGGATTAAAGTGATTATGATAACCGGTGACCATCCGGCCACCGCTGAAAATATCGGACGACAACTGGGGATTTTGGATCAGGGGGATCGGTCCGTCATGACCGGTAAGGACATGAAAGACTATGATCATCTTTCAGAGGGTGAAAAAGACGACTGGGTGGCAACCACAGTCTTC
>JAIENH010000763.1 GCA_019751475.1 Cyclobacteriaceae bacterium | reverse complement strand
TACACTGCCACCACCTTTTTCCGGTCGCTTAAATTTTATGTTTCCTGAGTATCCGGCTTTCTTAGCGTCATCACCGAGCGGTGTGCGCCCGGGAATCGGCTTTTCATTATTGTTCCAAAGTTTGCCACTTACGCTGCCACCTCCTTTTTCAGGTCGCTTTTGTTTGAGGTTACCGGCAAAGCCAGCGCCTTGTTTCGTGCGAGAAGTCAAACTCCATCGTTTCACATTTCCGGAGTAGCCTGCATAGCTCATATCAAAAGTTGACATCTGCCACCGCTTCATATTTCCCCGGTAGTTGCCTATTCCCTGGTCGTCATAAATTTTCTTTCCATAGCTGCGAATATTACCCGAGTATCCGGCACCTTGTTTGGTGTAGGTAGACATTTGCCACCGTTTCAGGTTTCCACGATAGTTGCCTATTCCCTGGTTGTCATATATTTTCTTTCCGTAGCTGCGAATGTTGCCTGAATATCCCGCTCCTTGCTTGGTGTAGGTGGGCAATTGCCAGCGCTTCAGATTTCCCCGATAATTTCCGATACCCTGATCGTCATAAATTTTCTTTCCATAACTACGAATGTTACCTGAGTATCCAGCTCCTTGTTTGGTGTAAGAGGATAATTGCCAGCGCTTCAAGTTGCCTGAATAACCTGCGTAGCTCATGTTCGGAGAAGGTAAGCGCCACCGCTTCAAATTTCCACGGTAGTTACCCATACCTTGATCGCTAAATACTTTTGTCTTGCCATACCTGCGCTCATTGCCAGAGTAGCCAGCATAACTCATGTTAGGTGCGGGCAGTCGCCACCGCTTCAGGTTTCCAGAATAGCCCGTGCCTTGGTCACCAAATACTTTTGTTTTTCCGTACGATCGTACATTGCCCTGGTAACGAGCGCCACGAATTGAGCCTGCTCCGGGTGTTCGTCCTCCGATGGGTGCTCCCCGATTGTTCCATTGAGCACCGCTGATGCTACCGCCACCGGCACGGCCAGGCTTCACACCTTTAAATTTTCTGTTGAATGTTCGTGAAATCCACGTGCCACCAATGCCCGGTTGGCCGGGAGGTAGTGCACCTTGTGGCTGGAATTTTTTTCCAGAGGGTTTGCGGAGTGGCCATCCGGCAATGTCACCTTTCCATCCTTGTTGACCGCGCCTGGTAGCTGTTTTGAATCCGCCTCCGGATGCCCGGGAAGAACGATCACCCAAAGGCTTTCGCCCAAAAAACTTTATGGTATCACGACCGATGAGTCCGGCTGGCATGGAGCGATAGTTGCGTGTGCGCAATGGCCCGCCCGTTAAATCAGTAGTTACACCTCTCTCTTTTCGCTGGAATTTTCCCCAGTACACATTCTTACGTCCGCGCTGCACAAATGGTCGCGATGCGGAAGGAGGTGCATATTGTGGGCCACCACTTCCGGTTAGTGGCTTGCGTGAAAGCTCTTTGATGGTGGACAGTTCCCACTTATTAGACTCTGGACGATCCGTACGATTTAATTTTCGCTTGTACCGAACGTATGGGCCTTTTTGCGAATACGTATTCTTGATAGTGCCGGTGGCACTCTGATTCTTTATCGGTCCCCGATCCACGCCACCCTTCCACGCGCGCTCCTGGTAGCGAGGCTCACGCTTTACGAAGCGCGTACCCTTGATGGTTCTCGAGTAGACTGGCGGTTTTTTCTCCGGCTGCTTACGAGCGTAGCGCACATACGGGCCCTTTTGTGGAAATACATTGTTGCGTGCAGCATCCGAATTGGTAGGCTTCATTCGCTTGATGGGGTAACCTGAAACATCACCTTTCCATGCACGCACTCTTGACTCACGGGGCGATTGTGAAAACACACGGCCACGCGGAGCAGCAGCCCGGTCTGATTTACTTTTGACGCGATTTTGATAGGGTGATGGTTGCGGGTAGCTTGCGTTAGCGCGATTGGCAGAAGACTTGTCCTTGGTGCGAAGTCTTCGGTTGGCAATGTCGCGCGTTCTGGCTTTCTCTTTGCGCTTCACTGACTTCACTTTCGTCTCGCGCACCTGCCGCTGATTATTTACCGGTCGGTCGCCTTTTGTGTTTTGTGCGAAGGCTGCAGAAGTCAGGCAAAGCAAAACGATTACCCCGAAAATTCGGGGACTTAAAAAGAAGCGCCACAAGCAAAGTCTTTTGTGTACCACAAATGGGTAATAAAACAGGCTAAGATAAGCAAAACCGCTCTATATCTTCTGGCAATGGTACTAAAACGCTAACGACAGCCTTATTTGTATCGCGGCTATCAATAGGAGAGCAGCTCTTGAATTTTAGCTTTCAATCGGCCCTTCGGAAGGAAATTTTTTTCTAGCGTTGGTGCGAACGGAATGGCTGTATCCAGGCTGCCCACCCGAACTACGCGGGCATCCAATGCATCAAAGCAATGCTCGCTGATCCATGCGCTGATCTCTCCGCCAATACCTCCGGTTAATGTGTCTTCATGCAAGATCAATACGCGATTCGTTTTTCTTACCGTTTGCTCCACGGCTTCCTTGTCCCACGGGAGAAGCGTACGCAAATCCAAAACATCCGCATTTACATCGGGCATACTTTGCAAAATCTCCTGTGCCCAATGCACACCCATGCCGTAGGTAATGATCGAGCAATCGTTTCCTTCACTTACCAACTTGGCCTTGCCGATTTCTACGGTGTAGTAATTGTCGGGGATCTGATCTTTTACCGAGCGGTATAAAAGTTTGTGCTCAAAAAATAAATAAGGATTCGGGTCTTCAAAGGAAGCGCAGAGCAAACCTTTGGCATCATGGGGATTAGATGGATAGACAATTTTTAATCCGGGTGTATGAAAGAACCACGCTTCGTTGCTTTGCGAGTGAAATGGCCCCGCAGCGGTACCGGCTCCCGTTGGCATGCGCACCACCACATCTGCAGCTTGCCCCCATCGCCAGTGCGCTTTCGCGAGGTTGTTCACTATTTGATTGAAACCTTCCGTCACGAAATCAGCAAACTGCATTTCTACCATGGCCTTCATTCCTTTAATCGAAAGGCCTAACCCTGCTCCCACAATCGCTGACTCACAGATAGGCGTATTCCTGACTCGGTCTTTGCCGAATTTCTCAACAAAGCCATCTGTAATTTTAAACACACCTCCGTATTCAGCAATGTCTTGCCCCATCAGAACAAGGTTGCCGTGCTTTTCCATGCTTTGATAAAGTCCATCACGAATAGCATCGATGAATCTTTTTTCTGAGGTTGGGCCCGAAGGATCTGTGGTCTGTTGTGTAAAAGGAGCATACATATCGCTTAGCTCCTGATTGGTATCAGCTTCGGGGTGTGTTTCTTTGAATGCTTCGTCAAGGCCTGCTTCAATTTCTTTTTTGATTTTCTTTCGCAAGTCATCAGAATACTTCTTATCGATAACTTTTTCTTTCAACAGAAACTCTTCATAGTTACTCACCGGGTCTTTCTTCGCCCAATCGTCCATCAGTTTTTTGGGTACGTATTTCGTGCCGCTGGCTTCTTCGTGGCCACGCATCCGGAATGTGATACATTCCAACAAGATCGGTCGCGGCTTTTTGCGCATGCTTTCTGCCAATGAGCGCCCCGTGTCATATACTTCCAGAATGTTATTGCCATCTACTTGCACGCCCTCAATGCCATAGCCAATTGCTTTGTCGACAAAACTTTTGCAGCGAAATTGTTCGCGGCTCGGTGTTGACAATCCATAACCATTGTTTTCAATTAAAAAAATAACAGGCAAGTCCCACACAGCGGCAACGTTTACCGCTTCATGAAAATCACCTTCACTGGTGCCGCCATCTCCGTTAAAAACTACCGTGATTTTTTTCTCGCTCTTAAGTTTGGAGGCGAGCGCGATGCCATCGGCCACACCATTTTGCGGACCGAGATGTGAAATCATTCCAACAATGTGATGTTCGTTCGTGCCGAAATGAAACGAGCGATCGCGGCCTTTGGTGTAACCCATCATGGTGCCTTGCCATTGAGCAAACAGACGCGTGAAGGGAAGTTTTCGACCGGTGAAGATGCCCAGGTTGCGATGCATGGGCAAAATGTATTCATCCGCTTCGAGGGCTTGTGCCACACCCACCGAGATGGCCTCTTGCCCAATGCCGCTAAACCACTTGCTGATTTTATTCTGCCGAAGCAGGATCAGCATTTTTTCTTCAATGAGTCGCGGCCAGAGAAGTTCTTCATACAACTTCAGTAAGGTCGGGTCTGTGTACTTTTTCCGTTGAAACTTCATGAATTGGAATTGACGCTTTAAAAATAGCGACACTAAGGATGATATTTCAAATTACCCTCGCAAATACCGGTAATGACAGCCGAATCCTACTTGAAGAGCAAAAAATAGCTAGTCGACAAACTTGGCTCGCAGCTCAGGTGTAGGGATCATGCACTCGTCTTTCCGCCCAAACCACCTGTAGCGGTTTTTGGCTATGAAATCGTAAACCAAATCTCGAATGGGTTTGGGCACGATAATGAAAGCATAAAGCAACGGCCAAGCCCCGTTTAGTTTTTTTAAAATCCGCAAAGCCGCAGTCGACTGCGAATACAATTTTCCATCCTCAATCAACAACACAGTGGAAAGTTGGTTGGTGGAGAAATTAAACGGTCTCAAAAGCTCGGGTGCCTTTTTTGATTGAAGGGAACCAAATTGAAAAATATTTTTTGCATCACGGGTTATCACAAAATTCACAAACCCGTTACAGAGATTGCACACACCGTCAAACAATATGATCGATTTACTCTCCATCTACTTCGGTCGTTTGTACAAAGGAACGGTGCTGCAAGGTTCACCATACATGATACTCGCTGCCAACGGGCGCAGACGAGCAGCTGCATAGAGGTAAGCAGATTCCGGTACGTGCACTTCACTACATCCCTTAATCACAACTTTTTTATCCTGGAATTGCTCCCAGTTCACGCTTTGCAATTTTTCTTCAAAGAGTCGTGCCAGTAAATCATTGCGGCTTCCAAATACCGTCTTTCCTGCAAAAGGCTGCAAGGCAATGCCAATGAGCATGTATGCCCATGTGGGGATAACGGCATCGGCCGAGCAGAATATCGCCACGTTTTTATCCCGATAGCCGGACCAGTCGTGGGTCTTTATGAAATCGCGAAGGTCTTTTTCGCGTAAGATCAATCCCTGGAAGAGAATATCCTTTAAATCGATCTCAGCAATCTCACCTGCAGGGTTGTATTCCTCCAGGTTAAAAGTAACCAGGGGACTGGCGGTTACGCGATTTACTATCTCTTCTTCCATATCACAGGCAAAGTTATTGAAACAACAACCTTTAGCGCGATTTAGTTTTTGCTACGAATTCTTTCAAATAGCGAGGCTCAAAGGGGTGAAGGTCTTCAAAATCATTTGCCAGGAACTTCGTATAAACTAGTTTACCCATGTGCTTGGCGAGGGGTTCTACTCCTTCAATAAACAATGCATTGGAATGTTGAATGACAGCTTTGCATTTATCTGATCCATTTCCAAAAAAAGAAATGGTATGAAGCTGCAACGCATCTGCAAAGCTATTTTCATCAATGACCTTGGCTTGTACATCCTCAATTACTTCCAGTGAAGGGCTGAGGAGTGAGCAATACACTTCCATTCTGCGTGCATCAATCATCGGACAAAGGTAATGGGTGTCAGGATGCGGCAACCCAGCAGCTAAAGCATGCAATGAGCCAAGAGAGATTAAGGGCACATCAAGACCAAAACAAATGCCTTTAGCAGTGGAGGCTCCAATGCGCAAACCGGTGTAAGAGCCCGGCCCTGACGAAACGGCCACGGCCTTGAGATCTTTTTTGTTTATTTTATTAGATGAGAATAATCGCTCGATCATAACTGCCAACTGCGAAGCGGCAGACTGTGGTTCGCGATGAATTTCATCGGCAATTAATACTCCACTTTCGTGAAGCGCTGCTGAGCAAACAGAAGTAGATGTTTCAATGCTAAGGATCAGGGCCATCAATGTGGCTTCAATAATTTCTGATAAGCCCCAGGGTCGGTAAGTACTTTTCTGGCTTCAGCCAATTCTTTATCACGACCGAAAGAGACTTCTGTTTTGCCCCGGTGTAAGGCATAGTGAAAAGCAATTTCATCTTCCAGGAGTTGTTGAATCTCTGGGCGAAAGCGAGTTAAATATCCTGTGTGGTTTTGATTGATCTTGGATTGCAGAGCAGTGAGGTTGTTTTGCAGCTCATCGTAGTAGCGCTCTTTCTTAGCAGTGGCAACCAGGTTTTCGGCATGCTTTTCCAGCTCAGTAGCATAGGTAAACCGTTGTTCGGTGAGCCAATTCGTAAACTGCTGATAATCCTGATCGGTAAGACGAAAACTTTTAAGCGATGCCGGGGCCGAATGCTCAAAACAGTACTTTGTAGCAAACTCAAAAATAAAACCCGATCGTGCCAACTCTACTACCGCAGAACTAATCGATTCGCTTTTCACTGGCACATCAGGGTCAAGTCCACCACCATCATATACGGTGCGGCCACTGGTTGTTTTAAAGGCAGACTTAAGTGAATCGGCAAATTTTTCTACCGTACCATCGGTTTTGCGATGCGCGTAGTCAAGAGCCTGAATACACCGACCGCTCGGTATGTAGTACTTAGCTGTAGTGACTTTCAGTTGCGCATTGTAGGCCAGCGGTCGCGTGGTCTGTACTAGGCCTTTTCCAAATGTTTTTTGACCGACAAGCAATGCGCGGTCATAATCTTGTAGCGCTCCGGCCACAATTTCAGCAGCCGAGGCACTGCCGCTGCTGGTAAGAACAGCCAATGGTATAGTAGTATCCAGCGGTTGGTTGAGCGTACTATATGACTTGTTCCAGTCAGCTACTTTGCCTTTGGTGGCAACCACTTCCTTGCCTTTCGGAATAAACAAGTTCACAATGTTAACAGCCTCATGAAGTAATCCACCAGGGTTGTCGCGCAAGTCGAGAACAAGTTTGGTGGCACCTTTTTGTTTTAGGGAATTAACGGCCCCTTCCACTTCGCCCGCGGCACTTGGTGTGAAATCATCGAGCTTAATGTACCCAATACCATCACCAATTACCTCCTGGTATACTACGTTGCTGATCTTGATTTTCTCACGGGCAATTTTAAAGGTTAGCTCTTTTGTCACCCGCTTCACCACAAGTTCAACTTCTGATTTTGGATTTCCTTTCAGCAGAGCGCTGATTTCATAGGTGGGCTTGCCCTTTACATCTTTGCCATCAATAGAAATAAATTCATCGCCCACGCGCAAGCCAGCCCGCTGTGCCGGAAAACCCTCGTACGGATGAGTGACTACACTCTTTTTATTAATAGAGCCGATCAACGCCCCGATGCCGGCATATTGCCCGGTGGTTTGAATGCTAAAAGCATCAAGGTCTTCTTCTGGTATATAATCAGTGTAGGGATCCAGTGACTCAAGCATTCCCTCGATGCTGGTTTGAACAAGCTTTTTCGGTTCCACCTCATCTACGTAATAGGCATTCACCTCCTTAAATAAGGTAGCGTAGATGTCTAAGCTCTTAGCAATATCAAAGTATTTCTCTCCCGGCCCTGCAAATGCCAATAAGCCTACAATGCCAGCGACAAGAATAAAAAGGCTAACTCTTTTTTTCATAGGTATTCAATCGTTCTAACGAAGATCGTACCGCTTTGTGGATAACAGCCGAAGGTAAAATTTCCCTCGCAATATAAATATACGCGATGCAAAGCCGCATAGATGCAGCAAGCACCGATTTGTTAAGCCGATAAGCCTCCCGGATTCTTCGTTTAAGTGTGTTGCGATCAACAGCCTTTTTGAAATTTCTTGAAGGTACAGTTATGAGTACCTGTGATGTGCCGTGGCCATCCTCAGCAGGTGCAAAGATTATTTTGAGTGGAGAAATTGTAAACGATGCACCCTTATCAAAGAGGGAATCAATAGTCTTTTTTCGAGAGAGTCGTTCTTCTTTGCGAAAGCGAAAAGCCCCCATGGGATTGAAAAGTTAATCCTCGGCAGGGGTGCCTGAAAAGGATTTATTTGCGCTTAAATGTCTTCTCGTCAGAGACGGTCAGTTTTTTGCGGCCATTTTTCCTGCGGGAAGCCAACACTCTGCGGCCATTGGCCGTTGCCATCCGTTCACGGAAACCATGCTTGTTTTTTCTTTTCCTGCGTGAAGGCTGATAGGTACGTTTCATGATCGCTTAATTTTTTTAAGGGCTGCAAAGATGGGCAGTATTTTGCGATTTACAAAGCTGCAGATGGCCTTACAGGGGCATTTTTCTGACCTGGCAAGTTTATTATATAATAGCTTTGGTGCGGAAAGCCTTTAAAGGAGCGTTGGCAGGCAGAATGCGATTTTAGAATTTTTTTATCGAGGCATTGCGAAAATCGATTTCCTCCATATCTTTGCACTCCCTTTCGCAAAGAGAGTGGCAATTCAGAAGGAATTGAGGGTTCTATCGAAGTTTGAGATACCCACGCTTGACAGTTTTTGATCTTAATCAGAATTCTTGTCAAAACGTTCTTTGAATAAATAGGTAAGATAGCGGACCCGGAAATGTTCGATAGAGGATGTTTCCGAGTTGATTCTATAATTGTCTGTGATAACACAGGTAACTTATATAAACATAGCCAGGGAAATAAAATTGTGGCGCGTAATGCGCCACGTAGGATTAATACTATGGAGAGTTTGATCCTGGCTCAGGATGAACGCTAGCGGCAGGCCTAATACATGCAAGCCGAACGGCAAGTCTGATAGCAATATTAGACCTAGAGTGGCGTAAGGGTGCGTAACACGTATGCAATCTACCCGCAACTGGAGGATAGCTCCCCGAAAGGGGAATTAACCCTCCATAATATCACGAGAGGGCATCTGATTGTGATTAAATCTGAGGAGGTTGTGGATGAGCATGCGTCTGATTAGTTAGTTGGTAGGGTAACGGCCTACCAAGACGATGATCAGTAGGGGTTCTGAGAGGAAGGTCCCCCACACTGGCACTGAGATACGGGCCAGACTCCTACGGGAGGCAGCAGTAGGGAATATTGGACAATGGGTGAGAGCCTGATCCAGCCATGCCGCGTGCAGGAAGAAAGCCTTCTGGGTTGTAAACTGCTTTTAACTGGGGATAAAAGACTCTTGCGAGAGGCATTGAAAGTACTAGTTGAATAAGCCACGGCTAACTACGTGCCAGCAGCCGCGGTAATACGTAGGTGGCAAGCGTTGTCCGGATTTATTGGGTTTAAAGGGTGCGTAGGCGGTCTGATAAGTCAGTGGTGAAATACGACAGCTTAACTGTCGAGGTGCCATTGATACTGTTAGACTTGAGTACTGATGAGGTAGGCGGAATGGACGGTGTAGCGGTGAAATGCTTAGAGATCGTCCAGAACACCGATAGCGAAGGCAGCTTACTAAAGAGTAACTGACGCTGAGGCACGAAAGTGTGGGGATCAAACAGGATTAGATACCCTGGTAGTCCACACTGTAAACGTTGATCACTCGATGTTGGCGATACACAGCCA
>JAIENH010000790.1 GCA_019751475.1 Cyclobacteriaceae bacterium | reverse complement strand
TACTGCATCTAACTTGGGATTCCGGATTATCCCGATCCGGGACGGAATGACAGACATGCTCAAAAGTATTTTTGAGATGGGCTCTAGTGACGCGACTATTGCACGAAGTTTCGTAAGCTGGCCTCTTCGAGGTCCAGTTCGAATTCTATCTTGCGCAGCACCTCTTCCGGGAATTCGTTGTGTCTGCGCAGTTTTTTGATTTCTTTCCGTTCGAAATTGATCATCTGCAACTGGAGCTTATTGAATTCACGAAACACATCTTCTGAGTGATGGGATAAATCAGCGGTGAGCATGCGCCTGTTTACATGATCTACCCGCTTTTCATACTTGGTTTTAATATGGTGAAGCGCATCGCGGGTAGCGTCTTCCTGTGCATAGTTGGATTCGATGAACTCAATAGCATTGTAAGATAGTTGTATGCGCAGTTTCTTCTCTTCTTCTGCCTCGTTATCGGTTGACTTGATATGCAACCATTTGATAAGAAACGGAAGCGAGAGCCCTTGCACCACGAGCGTCATGAGAATCACACAAAATGTAATGAAGAGTATCGTGTTACGATAAGGAAATGCCTGGCCTCCGGTAGTCGTTAACGGCAGTGCTAACGCAGCTGCAAGAGATACAACACCTCGCATGCCACTCCAGCCCCCGATAATCACACCTCTCCAGTTTGGCATAGGCTCTGTAGTACGAATGCGCTTTGAAAGTAGCACCGGAAGATAAGCGCCTGGAAAAATCCACACCATTCGCAGCAGCATGATGAGCAATGAAATGGTCACTCCGAAGAATATCTCCATCTGCAGCGTAAATCCGTCAAGGTTTTCGCGGATAACGGGTAACTGTAGTCCAATAAGAATGAACACCACTCCGTTCAAAATAAAAATGATGGAGTTCCACGTGTTAATAGCTTGAATGCGTGCCTGATAGTTAAAGATTTCTCCCGCCCGCCAAGAGAGGAACAGGCCAGCCGAAACCACCGACAACACACCCGAAAAGTGGAAGTGCTCCGCAGCCAGGTAGCAGAGATAAGGTGAGATAAGAGTAATAGCGGTGTCAACACTGGGTGTAGTTGGCAAGAACCGGTGGATGACGTATAAGATGTTGGCGATAGCCAATCCGACCACAATACCCATGATAGAGACGAGCACGAACTGACCGGCAGCCTGCCCAAAGGAAAAGGTACTCGTTAGAATAGCTGCAATAGCAAATCGATAAATAATTAAGCTCGAAGCATCGTTGATCAGGCTTTCGCCTTCGAGTATGGTTGACACCCGCTTCGGCACTTTTAATCCCTGCATCACAGATGTAGCGGCCACGGCATCGGGTGGAGAAATAATTCCACCCAATAAAAAACCCAGCGCCAGTGTAAAGCCCGGTATCAGGTGAACGGATACGTAAGCCACCACTGTGGATGTGAAGATCACAAGCCCAAATGCCAGTAGAAAAATTGACCGTTTCCAATTCCAGAAATCATTCCAGGATGTCTGCCAGGCGGCTGAGTAGAGCAGGGGAGGCAGGAAGATAAAAAAGACCACATCCGGATTCATTTCAAGGAGCGGCATGCCGGGTATGAGCCAGATCACTAAGCCTGCCAGCACCAACAAAATGGGATACGAGATTTTGGTTTTGTCAGCAACAACGGAAAGCAGCGCGACACCGAAAAGAAGCAGGATGAAAACAATGAGTTGTTCGGTCATGCGCTAAATATAAAGCAAGGCAATTCATTTCCGAAAAGGAAGGTTAAAGTTTATGGAGCGGACTCATTTAAATCCCATTTACCCCGCTGATACCGCAGATTAATAACTTGCGCTGATTTGCGCAGAAAATTTTCTATGCCTTTTTCAACGCAATCTGCATAACATTACAATCTGCGCAAATCTGCGGGGGAAAAAATGCCAGCCAATTTGCAGGTCATTCAGAAATTCACGCATCGTGAAACAGCTTTTTGGTTTTCACCCATCGGACGATGAAGTACAAGATCAAACCTATTGGGCCAAACATAAACGTGAAAAACAAACACGGCACCACCCACCCGTGATGTATGCCAAGCCGCTGACTATCATTTATTTCCCATGCACCAATAAACATGTCAAACGCCAGGTAGTGGATCCAGCCTGCGGTGAGTGCAAATGGATTTTCAAAAAGTTTACCCACGCCTTCAAGTGAACTGAAGTCACCTTCAGACTTTCCAAAGAAAACAACAATGAGCATGAGGTAAACCAGTCCAAGCACCAGCGGGAGTAAACCCGAGAGCACAATTTTCTTCGTCCACTTCCAGCGCGGGGCTACCGCCATTAATATCCATCCCAGTGGAGCGATGCTGTTGCAGATTTGAAAAATCGTTTCTGCTTTCATGATATCACCGTACGTTCTTTTTATACTTCAACAAAGTGGCTTTCACTTGTTGTCCTTTGCTGAATTTTGTCTTGCTGCCGAAGATGCCAAGGAAGCCGCGTCTTCCTGAAGTACCGGCTGCTGCCGCGCCCGTTGTGCTGCCGGTGGTGGTAAGGGAAATGTCATCAAAGATCAGGGCATCAGCACCTTTTCGCTTGGCGCGATCCATCAGTTTGCGCTGCACCTTGTCGGAGTTCTTTTTGGCTGATACCTCCAGGGTAGCTTTACCCATAATTTCATTGGGTTCCACTACATCGCTTTCGCGAAAGAAAATATCAACCGTTTGAGTAGCGGGGTAGGAGCGGCCGTAGTAAATGATTCTGTCACCGCAAGAGGACAAGAACATCAACATTAAAAGCAATGGTAATCGGGTTTTCATAAGACCTGATAAAGATAGAATGAATGAAGAAACTTTCGTAAATTTAAATTCATAAAATCTGTTATTGTTCTGCGTTTGACGAGTGCTGGACGGTAGAAGGAAAGGCAACACCATGCGACCATTTAGATTGATATTTTTATTTTTCGGAATACTCGGATTGACACCGCTCGCGGCCCAGCAGGACGAAATACGCAAGAGCATCTACTTCGATGGTGGCAGCTACTACATTGACGAGTACCAGGCCAATGACCTGGCACATTGGCTGGACTCTATTCCCAACTTGCTCGATAAATACGAAATACAACTGATCAGCCATACCGACCCTATGGGCGGCAAACGATTCAACGAGTGGCTTTCACGCATGCGGAGCGAGGCAGTTTTGCAATTGCTGGTGGAGCGTGACATCCCGGAAAAAATCATCCACATCAAAGACTGGGCGTTTGAGAATCCTGTCTATGCCAACGACACGTTTCAGGGCATGATGATGAACCGTAGGGTGGATGTTATCCTCCGGCCGGTCGTCTTTTGACGCCCGAATTGGGCCGTATGCCCGACCGTTTACGGACACCTTTTTTCAATCCCGGACGGCTTTTGTGCAACTAATCTTCAAATAAGCCGTCTAATGCCACATGGACCTCATGGCATTATTATTGGCAACTAACACACCGAACGTATGATCAAACTACAAGACATCGACAAGTACATCGATTCGCGCTTTCAGCGCACATTTATCCTCAAAGGCATTGACCTGGAGGTGCAGCAGGGAGAATTTGTCACCATCATGGGGCCCAGTGGTTCCGGCAAGTCCACCCTGATGAACATCATTGGTATGCTTGACGAACCATCGGCCGGAGAGTACTATTTCTTCGATGAGCCCGTGCACAAAATGAAGGAGAAGCAAAAAAGCGAGATGCATAAAAACTACATCGGCTTTATCTTCCAGGCCTACCACCTCATTGATGAACTCACGGTGTATGAGAACATTGAAACCCCGCTCTTATATAAAGGTGTGAATGGCGGCCAGCGCAAGAGCATGGTGGCCGAACTTCTTGACCGCTTCAGCATGGTGGCCAAGAAGGATTTGTTTCCTGAGCAATTGAGCGGAGGGCAGCAACAACTTGTAGGTATTGCCCGTGCTATTGTAGGTCAGCCAAAATTGCTCCTGGCGGATGAGCCTACAGGTAACTTGCATTCCGAGCAAGGCAAGCAGATCATGGACATTTTTGAAAAGTTAAATAACGAAGGCATTACCATCATCCAGGTGACGCACTCCGAAGAGAATGCCAATCGCGGCAAACGTATCGTGCGCATTGCCGATGGCGCAGTTGTCAGCGATGAAAAAGTGAATCGATAAAAAAGTAATAGGATATGAATAGATTTTTTGGAGTAGCGGCTATAGTCTTCTTGATGACAACCCTGTCATTGCAGGGTCAGACTGCTTCAAAGGTGCTCACCTTTGAAGAGGCCGTTAAGATCGCGATGAAAAACAGCGTGTTGCTTAATCAACAACGCAACAACCTGGAATTAAGTCAAATGCAGAAAGCATCTGCTATTGCTAGCGCAGGCCCTAACGTCAGTTTAAATGCTACGGCTTCTCAGTTCAGTGGTAATTCATTTAACCAGCAAGTAGGGCAAGTTGTAAATGGTGTTCGCGATAATATCTCAGGCTCGTTAAATGCTAACATGAACCTCTTCAGCGGATTTAATAGGGTCAATTCAATTAGACAATTCTCCAATCAACTTGAAGCGCAGAAGCACTTTGTTAATCGTACAGCCCAGGATATTATCAACACCGTTTCGAATCAATACCTACAGGTGATGTTGGATGTAGAGCTCCTCAGGATTGCGAAAGAAAATTTTGAAGCCCTTAACAAGCAATACGAGCAGACTCGTGAGCAAGTTGCATTGGGTTCGCGTTCTCCAGTGGATGAATACAATCAGGATGCTTTAGCAAAGGCAGCTGAGTTGCGGATGGTGCAAGCGGAGATCATCTTAAATAATGATAAAGCACTTTTGACGCAGACTTTGCTGATGGACGCCTTTGAGCAATTTGATGTTGAAAAACCAAACTGGGATATCAATGCTCTTGGGAACGAAGTTTTAGACCCTGAAAAACTCGCAAATGATGCAAAGCAACATAGGGAAGACTATTTGAGAGCATTGCGTAGTGAGGAAGCTCAACGATTTGGAATGCAGGCGTCACGTGGGTTCATGATGCCAAGTTTGACAGCATTTTTTAACTATGGATCAGCCTATAACTTCCAGCACAATCAACCTGATTCCGTTCGTATTACTACGACTGAACCAATAGTTGTGCAAGACCCCTCGTCATCAAGCGGCTATTCCATACAAGAAAAGCGTTCTAGTAGTACGATATCCAATCCTCAGCTCGCACGACCTTTCGATAATCAATTTAGATCAGACAATGTGTATAAGCAGTATGGAGTACAATTGTCAATTCCACTTTTTAATGGCTTACAAAACCGGACAGCCTTTACGCAGCAAAAGATTTTGTATGAAAACAGTCAACTCACACGAAAAAATATTGAGTATCAAATTCGTAATGATGTTGTTCGGACTGTTCGAAACTATGAAGGAGCAAAAAAAGCGTATGTGGTAAGTTTAGACCAATTAAAGGCTGCTGAATTGGCCTTTCAGCTAGAAACAGAGCGGTTCAACTTAGGAGTTACAAACTTTGTAGATTTTACTAATGCTAATCGGGTATTTGTTCAGGCACAAACTGACAAAGCTCAAGCCGAATACAGATTTGTATTCCAACGCATTTTGTTAGAATACGCTGTAGGAACCCTCAAAGCCGAGGATTTGCAACCACCTCAGCGGTAGTCCAATTCAGGTTTTTCGTTATCTTTGCGGCCCCCTTCTTTGAAGAGGGCCGTTTTGATTGGTTTCAAGACGGTTTATTAACAACCAAAGTTGCAGCAGATCGCCCGGCTGTTGCATGTATCCAAGGGCGTTTTTCGTATGGCGAAAGTTCAAAAAGGTGGCGATGAAAAACCCACCAAATTAGAGTCGGCCCCTAAAAAGCCTCTGGCAGTAAAAGGTGCTGACCACGATGTGGATGTAAAAACCGCAGAAGTAGAATTAGAACAAGATGAGTTGGCTGCCTTTAAAGCTGCCAAGCGTGCAGAAGAAGAGGAAGGCCTTAATCGCGTGATCCGCGATGTTACGGCCCGCAGAAGTTCTTCTACGTCCACTGTATCTTTAGAGAGCTTTGATTGGAATGCTTTTGAGCACAAAGGTTTTGGCGAAGGTTATTCTTCAGGTGATCGCGAAAACCTGATGAAGCTCTACTCAGGCACCGTAGCCACCGTTAGCAACAGCGAAGTGGTGAAAGGTACTGTGGTAGGCATCAACAACCGCGATGTTATTTTAAATATTGGTTTCAAGTCAGACGGCCTGGTGCCGTTGGCAGAATTCAAAGATATGCCTAACCTCAAGATTGGTGATGAAGTGGACCTCTTCATCGAGGAGCGTGAGAACGCGATGGGCCAATTAGTATTGTCACGCAGAAAGGCCAAGCTGGTGAAAGGCTGGGAGTATGTGCAGACAGCTCTTGACAAAGACCAGGTGATAGAAGGCTTTGTGAAGCGCAGAACGAAGGGTGGATTGATCGTAGACGTATTTGGTATCGAGGCGTTCTTGCCCGGTTCACAAATTGACGTGAAGCCTATCCGCGACTTTGATATCTATGTAAATAAGAACATTGAGGTGAAGGTGGTGAAAATCAACTACACCAATGATAACGTAGTTGTTTCGCACAAGGTACTGATTGAGAAAGACCTTGAGCAGCAAAAGGCCGCCATCCTTACCAACCTTGACAAAGGTCAGGTGTTGGAAGGTGTGATCAAGAACATGACCAACTTCGGTGTGTTCATCGACTTGGGTGGTGTAGATGGTCTGCTCCACATCACCGACATTTCATGGGGACGCATTTCTCATCCGGAAGAGTTGTTGAAACTCGACCAGACCGTAAAAGTGGTGGTGTTGGATTTCGATCAAGACAAGAAGCGTATTTCTCTTGGCATGAAGCAATTGACGCCTCATCCTTGGGAATCGCTGCCGGCTGATATTACAATCGGTTCGAAAGTGAAAGGCAAGATCGTGAACGTGGCTGATTACGGTGCGTTCCTTGAGTTGCAACCCGGTGTAGAAGGCCTTATTCACGTAAGTGAAATGAGCTGGTCACAGCATCTGCGCAATCCTCAAGACTTCATTAAAGTAGGTGATGAGATTGAAGCCGTTGTGTTGACCATCGATCGCGAAGAGCGCAAGATGTCATTGGGCATCAAGCAACTTTCTGAAGACCCATGGACACGCCAGGAAGTATTGGCCAAGTATGCAGTGGGCACCGTGCACAAAGGCATCGTGCGCAACCTTACCAACTTTGGCCTGTTCCTTGAGTTGGAAGAAGGTATCGATGGATTGGTACACGTATCTGACCTGAGCTGGACGAAGAAAGTGAAACATCCTTCTGAGTTTGTGAAGGTGGGTGATTCATTGGAAGTGAAAGTACTGGAGTTGGATGCTACCAACCGCAGACTTGCCCTCAGCCATAAGCACATGGAAGAGAACCCTTGGGATACATTTGAGAACATCTTCTCGGTAGGCTCAGTGCACAAGGGCACTGTAGTGAATAAGAATGACAAGGGTATGGTGGTGGAGTTGCCTTACGGAATCGAGGGCTTCTGTTCCATTAAGAACCTTACCAAGCAAGATGGCACGAAGACCGAGATCGGTGAGTCGATGGACTTCAAGGTGCTCGAGTTTTCGAAAGAAGACAGACGCATTAGTTTGAGCCACAAGGCCATGTGGTCAACGGAAGAAGAAAAAGTGCAGGCCCCCGTTAAGAAGAAGGTCGAGACAAAAGGCAAATCAATTGCCAACATCAACCAGCAGAGCGAGAAATCAACCCTGGGAGATTTGGAAGCCTTGAGTGCACTGGATGTCGGCCTCCAAGGCGGCATCAACCGGTGACGAGCAGAAGGCTGAATAGTTTTTGAAGACGATCATTGGGTTTAGCCCGATGATTTGTTTGAAAGAAAGGTGGCCAAAGTTCTTGGCCACCTTTTCTTTATACCAACGGAAGAATTAGTTTTGCATGTCCTCCGAAGTTCAACCATCGTAGCTTCAGCGAAGATGGTAGCGAAGGAGGATGTAGTTCAAAAGCCAAAAGGTAAAATGGTCTCGTGCGCGTCTGCCGAAGTTCTAATTGGTAAATTAGAACTCCGGTAGAGCCGAGCGTCCAGATAATCCCGATAGTTATCGGGATAAAAGTAAAAGGGTCTCGTGGCCGAGCGGCTAGGCTGAGCTCTGCAAAAGCTCCTACAGCGGTTCGAATCCGCTCGAGACCTCAAGCCTTCGATGAAAGTTGAAGGCTTTTTGCTTTTTAGTGATATGTCATCCAGATAATTATCGGCTGAGCTCTGCAAAAACTCCTACAGTGGTTCCCTGCCAGCCGTACTACTAAGGCAGGCTGGGAATCCGCTCGGGACCTCTCTTAAAACCGCCCGTTGTTCTGGGCGGTTTTTTTATTTCCTCCCTTCACCAAATTTTCTACCTTTCTCACATGATTCGATTCTCCCTGGTGCTTGGCTGCGCGTTGCTGGCAAGCTGTACGTCAAAAAAAAATGGGCCTATGTCAACACCTTCAGCCGACACGCTTTCGGTGGCGCGTCTCCAAACCTACTCGATAAAAAATAACAATGGCCTCGCCATGACCGTGACTAACTATGGCGGCAAAATCATTTCGCTGTGGGTGCCGGATAAGAATGGAAAACTTGGAGACATCGTGCTGGGTTATGATTCAGTCGGTCAATACCCTTCAGGCAACCCTTACTTTGGAGCTATGATCGGTCGCTATGGCAATCGTATTGCCAATGGAAAATTCTCGCTGGACGGTCATGAATATTCGCTTTCGCGGAATAATGGAAAAAACTCTCTGCACGGTGGCCCGAAAGGTTTTCACAATGTCTATTGGCGTGTGGAGCCGGTAACACGGGCTGAGGGCGAATCATTGGATATGTACTACCTCAGCAAAGATAGAGAAGAAGGCTACCCCGGTGAATTGAAAGTCAAAGTATCGTACACGCTTACGAATGCAAACGAATTGCAAATTGATTATGAGGCCACGTCCAATGAGTCAACGGTTTTAAATCTCACGCATCATTCATTTTTTAACCTGGCAGGAGAGGGCTCAGGTGATATTCTTGGGCATCGACTTACTATTTACGCTGACCGGTTTACTCCTGTAGATGAAGGATTAATACCCACCGGGGAATTGAAGCTGGTTAAAAACACTGCGTTTGATTTTCAGACGAGTCATGCTATTGGCGAACGTATTGGTCAGACGGATCAGCAACTAGTTTTTGGCAAAGGCTATGATCACAACTGGGTGCTTACCAAGAAAGAGGGATCATTCGCGAAAGCGGCCCAGGTAGTGGAGCCTGTATCAGGGCGTGTCATGGAAGTCTGGACAACCGAGCCGGGCCTGCAGTTTTACTCCGGCAATTTTCTGGATGGCAGCGACATCGGCAAGAGCGGAAAGAAATATGAGTATCGTTCCGCTATTTGCCTTGAGGCGCAGCACTTTCCTGATTCACCCAATCACGCAAACTTTCCTTCTACGGTATTGAAGCCCGGTGAAACGTATCGTCAAAAGACGGTGTACAAATTTTCT
>JAIENH010000333.1 GCA_019751475.1 Cyclobacteriaceae bacterium | reverse complement strand
CCACCAAAAAGGATTGTTGATCACGGCCGTGCCGGTGCTGGCTGCATTTTTTAAAAACGCGCGATAAAACGGAACATCTTGTGATATCCTATCAATGATCACGGCATAATCTTTTGTGTTTCCCTGCTCTACCATGTCGATGAGCACAGGCTCGGCCGAAATATTTTTGAGGCCCATTTTATTAATACGTTCTACAAAAGCCTGCGGAAAAGACCGCTCCATGCCGTGTAAGATCCCAATTTTTTTCATAGCCTTTTGATGTTAATGGTTTGAATTAAGAATGCTGATGACCGTCTCTTGTAATTTAATCGGTTCTGTAAGGTTAAGATTATGCCCGGAATTTGTAAACCAAAATAAGTCCTTTTTTTCAGCTTTCAGGTTTTTGTAGAAGTATTCCGTAAGGCTGTAGTGGGTTTGGCGGTCAGAACTACCAATGAAAAAATAGATGGGGCAGCGGATTTCGGGTACCGAAGTGATAAAATTGACGTGAGAAGCCTCGTTGAACACGGGCAGCCATGTTTTTGCCCAAGCCTCCACAAAACCCTGTGAAGGAAACCGGGAGCCCGAAAAATGAGCCAGCCATTTGCGGTGAAGGTACAGTTGTTTACAATTTTGAAAGGGCACTTGTACCTGTTCTAATTCCGCCAAAGCTATTGCATCGCCAGCGGCTTTTTCTTTCATCCATGCCAGTGACAAGCGCTCACTCTCCAGTTGATTCACCATGGGGGCCAAGGCAAAGCAAGCTTTTAAAAGTTCGGGATGTTTCGAAGCAAGGTCAAGTGCGAGGAAGCCTCCCCACGAATGACCCATCACATAAATCTTATCCTGAGAAAATCGCTTGCGGAGATAATTCACCAATTCAAGTGCATCGCTTTCGATTAAAGTCACTGACACGGGCACCGTGCTGGCATTAAGCCGGGCCGTTCGGCCGCTGCTGCGCTGATCCCAATGCACTACGATAAAATGTTTTTGTAGTTCACCGGTAAACTTATCAGCATACGGCATCACTGAGTTGCCGGGTCCTCCATGCAAAAACAATAGCACCGGGCTTGTGTCACTGGCGCCTTGTATTGTGATATACTGTTTGATGCCGCCTAGCTCGATCGTTTCTTTCTTATGAATAGGGCCTGATGCTATGGATGCCCCACCAATAAAAATGGTTAGAATGAAAAGAAGAGATTTGCGCATAGCGCAAAATAGCTAGAAGTCATCTCCTATGTTTGTTTTAGAACAAACATAGGAGATGACTTTTACAAAAAATTGGATGGCTTAATAGAAGCTACGACTTCACTTCCAACCGGAAGCCAACACCGTGATAGTTGGTGATTTCCACAGCCGGATCTTCCTTCAGGTACTTCCGAAGCTTGGAGATGAAGACATCCATGCTGCGACCCAAAAAATAGTCGTCATTGCCCCACACTTCTCTCAGAATTTCTTCGCGCTTCAGCACACGATCTTTGTTTGAGCAAAGCAATTTCAGTACCTGTGCTTCTTTTTGCGTGAGCACTTTGGGCCCGGTAGCATGACGCAGGGTGAGATTTTGACAATCAAACTTGTATGAGCCCACATCAAAAAGTACGTCATCCGAAACTTTTGTGACTGACCTGCGGAGGAAAACATCCATGCGCAGGTACAATTCTTCCATGCTGAAGGGCTTCACAATATAATCATCACCCCCGGAGGTAAACCCCGCAATCTTATCTTCCAGCATTGACTTGGCTGTGACAAAAAGGATCGGTACGTGCTGGTTTTTCTGGCGGATGAATTGCGCCAAGGTAAAGCCGTCTTTTTTGGGCATCATCACATCCAGGATGCAAAGATCGAATGCGTGCTGCTGAAAACTTTGCTGACCTGCTTCGCCATCCGTACACAAAGTAACTTCGTAGCCTTTATTTACGAGGTTGTCTTTTATAACAAAGCCCAGCCCTGGGTCGTCTTCTACTAAAAGTATCCTGGCGATCATACGTTCATTATGCAAGGGGGAGTTGGAGTGTAAAAACACTGCCTTTGCCCAATTCACTTTCAACGGAAATTCTTCCTCCGTGTTTCTCAACAATTAGTTTACAGTAACTCAGACCCAGCCCAAAACCTTTTACATCGTGTAGATTGCCGGTGGGCACACGGTAAAATTTGTGAAAAATTTTCTTTTGCTCATCAAACGAAATGCCAATGCCATTATCGGCAATGGTTATTATCAGCAGACCCGTAGCATTGGTCGAGTGAATGTTGATGATGGGCTGGTTGCGATTGTACTTCAAGGCATTGTCAAGCAGGTTGTACACAACGTTGGTAAGGTGCAACTTATCCGCGAGGATCGAAGCCGTAGCAGCCGTGAGGTCAAGGTTGACTACACCATTTTTTGAAGCGATGGCCACAGAATAATTATTCACGGCACTGCGCAGAAGCTCGTGTGCATCCAGCAGCTCTTTCTTCAAACCAATATCGTCTTTGTCCAGTTGGGCCATTTGCAGCACGCGCTCTACCTGTTGCTTCAACCGCTGATTCTCGTTTTGAATTATCGTAGCATAATTGAGCAGTCGCTCAGGTGTATGAATAATGCCAGGATCTTTCAGTACTTCCGTGGAAATTGCGATAGTAGAGATGGGCGTCTTGAACTCATGCGTCATGTTATTGATAAAGTCTTTTTGCACTTCCGACAGCCTTCGTTGTTTTAAAATCACAAATAGTGTGTAGATAAAAAAGAAAATCACTACCAGCATCACCGCTGATGAAAAACCCCAGATGCCCATTTGGCTGATCAGGTTGGCTTCCATCCGTGGAAACTGCACAGCAAAGTAGTAGCCATCGTTATTGAGTTTGGGTATTTCCGGAAAAACAGTTGCAGTCTTGATTTTCTTAGGAGAACTGTAATTGCCACCCACCATACATTTATCCGCACAGTCGTAGATACCGTATTCAAAGTCAGCAATGTTACGCTTCTCAAATTCCGTAAGGAGAAGAAACTCCAACACCCCCGAATCAATGGGGCCATTCACGAGCACCACAAAATAATTAGATGAAATCTGGCTCACCGGATTGTTGGCAGGTGTGGGCGTCTTATTGATTTCAAATAGTTTCTCCGCCACGTTGCTGAGGGCGGTATTCACATCGCGGTAGAATTGATTTTCGCGGAGGTCAAAGGCCTTTCGCACCCAATACACTTGCGTGAAAATGATGCCGGCAATGCTCAGGCCTGCCAGAATAATTACAATGCGAAGGGTGGTGCGGCTCACCTTGTAAAGGTAATTTGTATTTATACCTGCCGGGCAGGGTTTAACAAGTCATTAACATCTTTTACAACTTCATTAACAGCTCGGCATTGATTTTGGAGCGAGGTTTGTATCGTTCAGGAGAACACAGTATGTTTAACCTAAATTTGTACCGAAACATGAAAAAACTACTCATTCTTACGGCTTTTGCCCTTTTTGCCAAGGCCGGTATAGCACAGCAGGTAACAGCGGCTGCCCCCGCTGTAGCAAAGGCTGATGCTGCCATCGCATCTTTTGATAATCAGAATTTTGATTTTGGAAAGATTAAGCAGGGAACTCCCGCTACGCACGAATTTAAATTTACCAACACTGGCAAGGTGCCGATGGTGATCACCAACGTGCAAGCTTCATGCGGATGCACTACCCCTGATTGGTCAAAAGAACCGATCTTGCCAGGTGGCTCAGGCTTCGTAAAAGCAACCTACAATGCCGCTGGCATTGGCGCTTTTGATAAATCGGTGACCGTAACAGCCAACGTGGAAGCAAGTGTAATTGTATTGCGCATCCATGGTGAAGTGATTCAGACCAATCAGTAAGATTTTATTATCCCATAAAAAAAGAGTCAGGCAATCACCTGACTCTTTTTCTTTTAGAAGAGTTTTTGCTTACATCTCTCGTATCCAAATATTGCGATAGCTCACCGGATTGCCGTGGTCTTGCAATTTGATGGCGCCCTTTCCGTGCGATTGATAAACCGGCAGTCCTTTATACTCGGTCGGCCCTAAAATTTGTGTGTTGTTTTGAATGACCACACCGTTGTGAATAACCGTGACGTAAGCAGGCGTAATCACGCGTCCGTTTTCACTGAAGCGAGGTGCGGTGTAAATCACATCATAGCTTTGCCATTCGCCCGGTCTGCGGGTTGCGTTCACCAATGGCACCGACTGTTTGTAGATGGAGCCTGCTTGCCCGTTGGAGTACGTCACGCTCTCATAACTATCAAGCACCTGAAGCTCGTAACGTTCTTGCAAAAAGATACCGCTGTTGCCGCGTCCCTGGCCTTCACTTTCTACTTGTGCGGGCGCGCGCCATTCAATATGCAATTGAAAGTCACCAAAGAGTTGCTTCGTCTTCACATCTCCGGTGCCTTTCACTACTGTCATGGCTCCGTCTTTCACTTCCCACTTGGCTTCTGCACCTGCCAGGTTGCTCCATTTGCTCAGGTCTTTGCCATCAAATAACACAATGGCATCAGAAGGCGCATCACCCGGATTAACACTTGGAGTTATTTTTCTGGGTTTAAGATCCCACACTTCGGTTACGCGTGGGTCCATAGATTCGCGGGGCACGCCTTGTGCACCTGCCGCGAGAGAGAGGAGTGAAAAGCTTAAAGCCAGTAAGTGTCGCATACGGTATTAATTTTTTTGTAACGAAATGTATGCAATTTTTCAGGACATTGAAATGCGGAACGGAGCCAGCAGATTTTTAGAACCGCACGTATTTCTTAATCAACATTTTATCAAGGCCGGTCTGGCGGGCTTTTTTTACTATGGGTTTTTCATATTGATGATCACCACTCCGTTTTTACCGGCTTCGCCATAGGCATCCAGCGCGGTTTTCTCTTTCAAAACAGAGATAGACTGAATGTGATCGGGATCGATTTTTGAAAGATCAAGCAAGCCCGTCCGAACTATGTCATCAATCACATACAGCGGCCCTATCTTAGCTGGTGGGGTATCGACATTAGGCGTCTTCATGGTAATGATGACTACTCCGTTTTCACCGGCTTTTCCGTAGGCCTCGGTAGCAGATTTTTCTTTTAATACAGCGATGGAGCTGATGTCTTCAGGATTGAGTTTGTCAACGTTGAGAAAGCCCATTTCGGGAGATGTGTTATTGATTACGTACAGTGGCTTAGTTGCATCGCTCAAATTTTGGTCTTGCGCGGTAACAAATTCAACGAACATCACGCCAACAAAGAGCAGAATTAATGTTTTCATAGCCTTTGAATTTGACAATGAAGCTACGAATTTTCTCTTATGCTTTTGTGTAGTGGTCAATAATATTCTGGCTGATAAGTTTGTAGATTTCTTGCACCGTTTCATCGTCTTGCAAAAACTCCAGGTGCTGGTCTAGTATTTCAAGGTCGCCCCGCATGGCTGGCCCTGTTTGGGCGCTTTCAGGCCCAAGAGCCAGACTTTTATTAATCGTTTCGCTGATGAGGGGTTTCAACAAGTCAAAGCTCAAACTGTTTTGCTGAAGAATGTCTTTGGAAAGCGTGAGCATGTAATTGGTGAAATTGGAGGCAAACACTGCTGCCACATGCAGCGCTTTACGTTCTGTAGCCGTAATTTTTTTTGCCTGGCTGCCAATGGCTTTCGCCATAGCGAACAATGTTTTCTCTGTTTCTTCATTGCTGCTTTCAATGAATATCGGCACTGACTTGAAGTCTGCTTTTTTGGCTTTGCTAAAACTTTGCAACGGATAAAACACACCCATGGATTGGGCGGCCGCTAATTGAAGCACCTCGAGTGGCTGACTGCCGGATGTGTGGATTAAAATGGCATCGTCAGGAAGAATAATCTCGGAAGCTACCTCGCGTATGGCTTCGTCTGTGGTGGCGATGATAAAGAGAGTACACGGGCTGGTGGAAAAATCAAGCGAGGCTTTCACTTCGGCCTGGTAGAGTCGCTCCGTCAGCGCTTCGGCATGACTGGGATGAGGGCTATACACTTCCTTTACTACATACCCGGCATTGTCGAGTGCAGGCGCCAGGTGCCAGGCGAGGTTGCCTGAGCCAATGAAGGAGACAGCGGAGTGAGACGGCATGATTGAAAGATAAGGTTAAAAAATTAACACTAGGGCATCGTAAAAACCCCTACAGTCATACCGGACTTGTTCCGGTATCCGCTTGTGCAATGGTGAAATCGAGATTCCGGCTCAAAGGCCGGAATGACGTATCACTATTATAGGGTTTTAGAGATGCCCAATAATTTGAACAAAAGTACGGGAGATTGTTTCTTGCGCCCGTATCTTTCTGTTGAAAAAATACCATGCCCATTTCATATACATCGGCTGAAGAAGCACTCGCCATCGTTCAATCCGGCCATCGGGTCTTTTTGCACGGTAGTGCCGCCACCCCGTTATTTCTCATCAATGCACTGGCTGCTCAAGCACACCGCCTCGAAAATGTAGAACTGACAGCGGTGAGCACGCTGGGTCCGATGCCTCTCGCAAAGCCTGAGTTTCGTGGCAAGTTTTATTTCAACTCCCTCTTTGTGTCAGATAACATTCGCGAATGCGTGAACGACAGCGGAGGTGAATACATTCCCATCTTTCTGAGTGAGATTTCAAAATTGTTTGAGCGTGATGTTTTGCCACTGGATGTTGCCTTTATTCATGTATCGCCACCTGATCAACATGGTTATTGTTCGTTGGGCACTTCCGTGGATGTGGCGAAGGCTGCGGCAAAACATGCCAAGAAGATAATTGCACAGGTGAATCCAAACATGCCCCGCACGCATGGTGATGGGTTTATTCACATACGAGAATTTGATGCTGCTGTAATGTGTGATGATGCGCTGCCACAAGTTCGGTACAGCGACCGGATTTCCGATGCGGAGAAAACGATTGGTAAACTAATCGCAGGCCTGGTGGAAGATCGCTCCACACTCCAGATGGGTATTGGCGCCATTCCGGATGCCGTGCTACAATCGTTGGGGCATTGCAAAGACCTGGGTATTCACACCGAGATGTTTTCTGATGGTGTCATCGATTTGTTGCAGAAAGGTGTGATCACGAATGCGTATAAAAAGAAACATCCCGGCAAGGTGGTATCTGCTTTCGCGATTGGTACGGACATATTATACAAAGCTATACACGATAACCCAGCCTTTGCGTTTTTGGAGGCGAGTTATGTGAATGACACGCGCGTGATCCGTACGAATCCAAAAGTTGTTGCCATCAATAGTGCCATTGAGATTGACCTTACAGGCCAGGTGTGTGCTGACTCTATCGGCACCTATCAATATTCCGGTGTGGGCGGGCAAATGGATTTTATCAGGGGGGCATCGTTGTCAGATCATGGCAAACCAATTCTGGCGTTGACATCCGCCACAAAAAAGGGCGAGTCGAAGATTGTACCTTTTCTTAAGCAAGGTGCCGGGGTTGTCTCCACGCGTGCACACGTGCATTACGTTGTTACCGAATACGGAGTAGCCAATCTCTATGGAAAAAACCTTCATCAACGGGCGCTTGCACTCATGGGTATTGCTCATCCCAATCACCGCGATAGCTTAGAGCAACAAATTATCAAGCGGTTTGGAAGCAACCACTACTTTTTACATTAAGCCGGCACACGATAAAGTTCTGCCAGCTTTTCAACAGTAAAGTCAATTTCTTCCGCTGTATTGAATTTGCTAAATGAAAATCTCACCGCTCCGCGCTTGGAGCCAGGATAGAGAGCACCCAGCACATGCGAACCCGTGGATGCCCCGCTGGAACAGGCGCTGCCACCTGAGGCGGAAATACCTTGCATATCCAAATTGAAAAGCAGCATTTCATTTTCTTCCGATTCCGGAAGGCATACGTTCAAGACGGTGTAAAGACTTTTCTCAAGATTAGCCGAGTCGCCATGAAAATCCACTCCGGATACTGCAGCACGCAGTTTTTCAATCATACGAGCTTTTAGTTTTTTGATTTGATTTTCGTGTTCCGCCATGTCGCGGTAGCTGATTTCCAATGCCTTGGCAAGGCCGATGATGCCGTACACATTTTCGGTGCCGCCCCGCATGTTGCGCTCTTGTGCACCTCCGTGAATGAATTGATGTATTTTCTTGTCTTTGTTAATGTACATGAATCCCACGCCTTTGGGCCCGTGAAACTTATGCGCAGCCGCGGTGAGTCCATGAACCTTAAGCTTTTTCATGTCGTGGCGATAGTGGCCCATGGTCTGCACCGTGTCGGATTGAAAGTAAGCGTTGTACTGTTGGCACAGCTCACCCACCTTTTCAATATCCAGCAGATTGCCCACTTCATTGTTAGCATGCATGAGCGAAACTAACGCATGTGGAAATTCTTTCAGCAGACTTTCGAGATGAGTGTAGCTTACGTGGCCCCTTTCATCCAGGTCAACGAAATGCAGGTTGATCTTTCCTTCTTTTTGCAACATTTCAAGCGTGTGGGTCACCGCATGATGCTCGATAGGCGTAGAGATGGCATGTTGCAAGTGGTATGTATCAATACTGCAACGAATCAACGTATTGTCGGCCTCGGTGCCACCGGAGGTAAAGATGATTTCACCTGGAGTGCAGTTGAGCAACTCGGCCACTTTCTTTCGTCCCGACTCGATGGCCGCACGCACCTTGCGACCGTGTGCGTGGGTAGAGGAAGGATTGCCAAAATCCTCTAACAGAAAAGGACGCATGGCTTCAAACACTTCCGGATCAAGCGGGGTGGTGGCGGCATTGTCTAAATAAACTCTCATAAAAACACTACTTATTTCTTGGGATGAACCGCCATCAAGTGGGACTTGAATTTTTTCATTTCCTGGGCAAGACTTGCCCGGTATTTCTCAGGATTATCAAGGTACTCCCTCGTAAGTTTTTCCCTAACAGTCCTCATAAAATCGACTGACTTGAAGGCAGTTGTTTTAGTACTCTCCATATAAGGCTTCCTTTGGTGTTCTAATATCTATGATTGAGTAACCGTATTTCAAATTAATGGAATTGTATTGTCTAATTCTGAAAAAGTTAACCATGTGACGAAAATTCCAACTCACCAACATATCTACTTTTAATATAGTAGCCATAGCAATGTGTTGAGCATCTGAGTGAAATTTTTCGGTTAATGCACCCTCCTGGACATATTTATTGGCAAGTGCTATGTGCTCATCACTTAATTCAATTGTTTCAATTGACTTAATGCCGAGCTCATAAGGAAGCATTCTGATCTTTTCGGGAGCAAAGCTTAATTCTTTAAGAGTGACGTCCGAAAGAATAACCGAAAACTTGCCCTGCTCAGCTTCTTTGAAAAACAATTTAGTCCACTCAGAAAATTCGACATCTTCGTATCCACCCCATACCGATGTGTCCACATAGAATTTCATGTACAAAACTATGAAATTCACCAATAACTACTTAGAGTACGGTTTTGATGGGTGTATTCCAAAATGTCGCATCTCTAAGCAGCCTGAAGTATTTGGGGTCGAACCATCTCAATAACTTTTTCCCAT
>JAIENH010000615.1 GCA_019751475.1 Cyclobacteriaceae bacterium | reverse complement strand
AGTGGTCAACTCAAATGACAATGGCAACGAAATAATCGTGCGCGGAAATACACCTCGCGGGATCTTATGGAAGCTGGACGGTGTGGAAATACCCAGCCCCAATCATTTTTCTACAGAAGGGGCTTCCAGCGGGGGCATCAGCATGTTTAGTACACAAGTGGTCTCTCGCTCCGACTTTTTCACCGGAGCCTTTGCACCTCAATATGGAAATGCAACTTCAGGCGTTTTTGACATCCGATTGAGAAGGGGCAATAATGAAAAGCCTGAAAGAACCGTTCAGTTAGGATTTCTTGGTGCGGATGTATCGGCTGAGGGGCCATTTACAAAAGGCAAACGCGGCTCTTATCTTTTCAATTATCGCTACTCTACACTGGGCATTCTCACAAAGTTAGGTCTTCAAATATTAAATGATGGCGAGTCAAATATATTCCAAGACCTTTCTCTCAAATTAAATTTTCCTACGCGGGTCCTCGGTACGTTTTCGATTTTTGGGCTCGGTGGTGCGAGCAGTCAAAAGCGAAATTCAACCGATATGATAGATGTGGAGAACTATAATATGGGCGTGGTCGGGCTTTCACATCAATTTTCTCTTGGCTCTAGCGCATTTCTGCGGAGCACACTATCGGTATCCGGCACTGGAGTAATTGGTGATGCAGAACAAACATTTGGGGTTTCAAGCATTAAAAGCAACAAAAAATTTGAAAAATCTTTTTATCGTGCTTCGTTACTTTTAAATAAAAAAATAAACGCTCATCATGTAATCGAAGCAGGAGGCACGATCACTAGATTAAATTTTAATTATTCCAACAAGCTCACCAATCCTCTTGGAAATCCCCCACTTAACAAATTCGAAATTTTAGGTGATGCCGGGTCTTCCAGTACCATCCAAACCTACTTCTCTTGGAAATATAGAGTGAGCAATAGTCTAAGCTTAGTGAATGGATTCCATTTTTTCAGGTTTGATTTAACCGGAGAATCATCGGTGGAGCCAAGGTCGAGTTTGAAATGGCAATTTACATCCAAAAATTCTTTCTCTCTTGGGTATGGCCTTCATAGTCGCATGGAGTCGCTGGAATATTACTTGGGAAAATACTTTAACCCAGATCTCTCATCGGTTAGCTACAATCGTCATCTCGGCCTCACTAAATCAAATCACTATGTGCTTGGCTTTGATCGGCAAATAAATGAATCTCTCTATTTTAAGTCTGAAATTTACTACCAGCATCTTTTCAATGTTCCCATCGCTGCCGACAAATCATTTCCGTTCTCTACCATTAACGTAACGGAAGGGTATTCACCTATTAAACTCATCAATCAGGGAACGGGACCCAACTATGGCATAGAATTAACACTAGAAAGAAAGTTCACCAATCAATTTTATTATATGATGAATGCCTCTATTTATGAATCGACCTATAAAGCTGCCGATGGCATAGAGAGAAATTCACGATTCAACGGAAATTTTTCATTGAATTTTTTAGCCGGAAAAGAGTTTAATGTTGGAATCAACGGAAAGAATAATATTTTTGGAATCAATACCAAAGTCGGCTATGCTGGAAACAAACGCTATACTCCGATTGATCTTGTAGCTTCCCGACAAGCAAATAGTGAGGTAAGATCATCAACTGAAATCTATGCCAAACGTTACCCCGACCATTTCAGAATAGATTTACAGTTGAGCTATCGAAGAAACAAAGGCAAGCATACCAGTGAGTGGCGATTGGATGTTCAAAACTTGACCAATCGGGGAAATGTATTGAATGATTTCTACGAGAACGGAGCCATCCTTCAGTCAAAAGGATTGAAGTTGATTCCTGTGCTTAGCTACCGAATAGAATTTTAAACGGGTGCATTTCAAACAGGCATCAAGACCAGAAACAAATAAAATTATACTCAACAGTTTTAAATTTTACTAAATCCAATCAACCCAATCAATTAAAACAGCAACCATGAAAAAAACACTGATTCTTATTTTGTTTACTGTATCTACCCATTTCGTATTCGCTCAGATGGATGACAAGTTCTATTATCCTTCTAAAAAATGGGATCCGGTCATGGACTCCATAAAGTTTAAAGAAATAAATGTCTTCATTGAAAAAGATACTTTAAATACAATACTCATTCCTTCCGCTTTAAAGAAAGCAAAGGCAACGGTTATCTATTTTCATGGCGCAGGAGGAAACGTATCGCGGTACGTGAAATTTGTAATGCCCTTGGTGAAAGACGGATATCAAGCTTATATGGTTGACTTCAGAGGGTATGGAAAATCTTCCGGCAAGCCAACACATTTGGGTATTGCAAGTGACGCTCAAATTATCCTTAACTCAGCATTGGTTATGAAAGAAATAGCTGGAACAAAAATAATAGTTTACGGCTCATCGATGGGCACACAGATAGCCGCCAAAATCGCGGCCGATAATCAAGACAAGTTAAGTGCATTAATATTAGATGGCACGATTAGCTCGTTTACAGACATTGCCGCAGCCGGCTCACCAGAAGCTCAACGTGAAATGATCAAACAGTATCTGCCCTCACCTTATTCCGCAAAGGAGAGCATCAAAGCCATTAAAACATTGCCCGTTTTATTTATTCATAGCAAAGAAGACAAAGACGTTCCCTTTTCGCAAGCCGAGACTGTATTTAAAAATGCAACCACAAAAAAAGAAATGTGGATGTATGTCGGCAATCATTTGATGGCTCCTATACTTTATCCCACGGAATTTATCAGAAAGGTGGATGATCTTTTAAAGTGACAGAAATCCAACGATGCGAGTTATGAACAGACCTTCATTGACCAACAAAATATCAGCCCAAGATTTTAAGGATTTTTATTGGTTGAAGGAGGAGCTTATAGCCTTTTGCAAGAAAAATGGAATTAATAGCTCCGGTGGAAAAATTGAAATAGCCAAACGTATCTCACTATTCCTTAGCACAGGAACAATCACAAAGCAATCAACCCATGCGATTAAAAAGGCAACGTCAAAATTTGACTGGACCAACGAACGCTTGACATTAGAAACAGCTATCAACGATAATTATAAAAACTCAGAGAATGTGAGGCTGTTCTTTTCAAAAGAAATCGGAAGCCATTTTCATTTTACGGTTGCTTTTATGAAATGGGCAAGAGAAAATGTAGGGAAAACCTTGCGAGATGCCGTTGAAGAATGGAAAAGGCTTCACGAACTAAAAAAAGATAAGAGTTTCAAAACAGAGATTGCCCCTCAATTTGAGTATAACCGCTACATGAGAAATTTCTTGGAAGATAATCCTGACAAGACAAGCAAGGATGCGATGAAGTATTGGAAACGAAAGCGAGCAACGCGTGGGAGTAAAGAATATTCAAAGTCCGATCTTGACCTTTAATCAAAAGCGAACGATGTGATTTTGATGTGGCTTACGTATGTATAAGATTTTTTTAATCCATATGATGATGCTATTACCCCAAGCTACAACTGCCCAGAAATTCAAACCTGTAGGGATCATGACACTGGTTGATGAGAATCTTAAATTGCATTCTTACGCAAAGGGAGAAGGAAAGTATACTCTTGTTTTTACTGCTGGTTTTGGTAGCCCGAGCGCTTACCTGGATTATTTCACCCTTGCCAATAACTTGAGCCATTCAAATAAGGTAGTGGTGTACGATCGTGCGGGTATTGGGTGGAGCGATGAAGCACCTATCCCGTTGAAATTGCAATCCACCTCAGAACAACTGCACACCCTGCTACACAAAAATAACCATCATGCGCCATATGTGTTGGTAGCCCATTCTTTTGGAGCATTGGAGATGATTCATTTTGCTTCCAAGTACAGAGAAGAGGTAGCAGGAATTGTGTTGATTGATGGTGTCAGCCCACAAACGTATCTCAATTTCAATCCGGAGAAATCGATACAGATGCTAAGAATGATAAGCCGCAACAAATGGCTTTTTAAATTGTCAGTGAACTTTGGATTGATTGGAGAAGCGACCAAGCGCAAAAAAATACTGCCCAAAGAACTGATTAAACTTGACCAAGCTCTCCTAAAGAAAAATTTTGCAAACCAAACAATGATTGAAACAGCGAAGCAAATAAAACAATACGCTGAACGAGTAAGAAGCGAAGTTTCGATCAGTGACATTCCGCTGTTAGTTATCTCCTGCAAGGGTACTTTTACAGAACTGGGTTTTAGTTTTACCAATTGGGAAGCCGATCAGCACTACCTCACCACACTTTCAAATAAATCAAAACAAGTTTTTGTTTCAGGTAGTCACTCCACGGTTCATTTAAGCGAGCAAAAGGAAATTCAGACATTGATACAAGATTTTATTCTAAGCTTCTAATCTGCCAAAAGTAAAATGAAACTATTTTTCACCCTAGCAATCCTTCTTGTGAGCAAAGCAGCATTGGCTTGCTCTGTCCTCTATTATGTCGATAGCAAAACGGGAAAAATCTATGTGGCTAATAATGAAGACTATTGGTACAAGGTAAAGCCGTACATTCAAGTTATACCAAAAAGCAAAAAAGAGTTAGGAAGACTTTGGTACGGCTGGAACAATTTAGCGCAAGGCGGCATAAACGAGGCAGGCCTTTTCTTTGATGGTGCCACCACACCTGAGCAGAAGATACCAAAAGGGTACACAGACCCCAATCGAAATCTGGGCGATGAAATACTTTCAACATGCAAAACAGTGGATGAAGCAATAGCCTATATGGAAGAAAAGAAATTTGCGTTGAAAAAAGCTCACATTATGTTTGGTGACAGAACTGGCAATGCGGTTGTTATGGAATGGATAGACGGAGTAAAAAAAATTATTTCCATTCACGACCATCAGTTGATAATGACCAACTTTCTTCTTTCAGATACCACTAAGGGGAATTATCCTTGCAGACGCTATCAGGCAATTGAATCTGGACTTAAGGCACTAAGCCAACAAAGCAATAATGCTATTACGTTAAGGGATGTCGGCAATGTTTTAAGCAGAGCCGTTCAACCACCAGCAAAAGATGCCAAGGGTAATGTGGGCGGCACATTGTATTCTACATTTATCAATATATCAGACATGGAGTTTGTTCTGGTGTATAAGCTTGACAATTCAAAAATTACTAAGCTTGATTTAAAAACAGAATTAGCGATTGGCACCAAAAGGAAAATAAAATTAAGGTAACCGCACTTTTTAGAGTATAAATAAAGTGGATTGCCCTTTCGAGCAATCCATTTTAAAGAACTGAAATTGTATTACTTGATTATTTTAACCGTTTCTGATTTTCCATTATCCAACAAAACTTTCAATAAATATAGACCCTTTGGCCATTCATCGGTATCTACATTCTTTGTTTTGCTTGATTCGTTATCAATGTGAATAATCCCACCATTCAGGTTGAAGATAGAAAGCTGTTTGATGCTGTTTTCACTTTCTATTTTCAAATACTGCTCCACGGGGTTTGGATAGTAATTAAATCTTGCAATAACGTCTGAATCTTTATTTTTTGATTTTTGAGATGGCCGATCAACTGCATTTGCTACCACTCTTGCACCAGAACCTCCATTGGCCGCGACAGCCTTTCCCTGAAAAATACCTGAGCCACCCAGCGCAAGGTATCCAACTTCCTCCTGGGCGGAGTCTGCTGTTGTTTCGTAAGATTGTTCAGCTTGCATAAGCGATGCAAAGTTTGCTGAATTCAACAAGTTGTACCGAAGTGCTGTTGCCCTGCGACCATACGAAGTTTGCATGTTGGCAAGTAGGGATGGAGAAGAGGCATAGCTGCCATTGAACCATATCCTTTTGAAAATATTGCCATAAGTAGGGTTTGTGCCATCTGTTTCATAAGGAAACCCGATATTTCCAGCTCCTTTCGTCAGTGCGATGTAGCCGACTGTTTCTGTTCCGCGAACGTGGTTGGGCAGATTATCAATCGCTTCTTCTTCTTGGACTTTCATTTGCATATTAGAGTTTCCAATCCACCGAATCCGAGTGGTTACCTTTGTTGAAAAATTATAGCTCATCGTTTGTGCCATAACAAGTGGGATGGTTGAGATCGAATCCGTGAAATTTATTTGTGACCATGAATTCGTTAATGAGGTGGCCCCTGCTTCCATGGTCACACCTCCATCTAATGTGTAACAGCCTGCCTCCACCACAAGATAAAAAACCGTTTCTGCTCCGTGCACCCCATCCAGATAATCCCACTCCTCAATTTGATATTGAAAACTATTGCTGGTCACATTTTTCACACGCATCACTGCAGGGGCAGCATCGTTATAACCGAGCGGGCTAATAATCACCACTGGGTTATTGTACGATCTCGAGAGGGTTTGCGTAAACCATGTGCTTCGGTCAGGTTGTGATAACGTGAGGGTTCCAGACTCACCAATGTTGCGAGGTGAAGGCAAAAGCGTAAACGATAACATGTTGCTACCCGTAGGAAGTGTGCCTGCCAACGATCCATTCACCAGATTTCTATAACCCACTTTTACAACACCGGCTAAATTGGTTAGGGCTGATTTCGTGATCGTAATGGTTCGGGTTGTTAGTCCATTGGCTGCGGTTGCATTTGAAACAGTTACATTTCCTGATATAAAAGACCAAGACCAATTATTTCCTGTCCCCTGATAGGAATACAACAGCGCGTTTTCAATTAAGTGATCAATACCGGTAGCTGCCCAAGTCCCGTCTGAATATCCGGATGCTGCAACATTATCCGAATTGAGATAAACTTGATAGGTGGGTGATAAATTTCCTCCACGCACCGTCACAATAATACTCGTGCTGTTGTCTGCAACAGCAATATCTTGCAAATCTGGCACAAAAGCATAAGCAATCATATAACTTAGCATAGCGCTATTAGTTGTGGGTATAGCAGCAGCAGTTGCACCATTCAATACATTGAGGTAGCCGCCTTGAATAATATTTCCGATAGTTAGTGAAGAAAGTTTGGACCGCGGGATAAAGACTTTTCGCTGCTTCAAGTCAGGAGTCAACAGCGTGTCCTTTACTTGAAGACCTGCCTGAACGAGCGTCCAACCCCACGTATTGTTTGAACCGCTATAAGAATAAAGAGCCCCATTTTGAATCAGATAATCCGCTCCCATCGCGCTCCAAGTGCCGTCAATAAAACCGGTTGCTGAATTGTTATCCGTGTTAAGAAAGGCGTTAAAGGTTGATGTAATCAAGCTGCCCTGCATGGTTAAGAAAATGGTGACACCATTGTCAGCAATTACCAAGTTACTCAGAGCCGGAATATAATTCTTGGTCAATACATACGACTGTAAAGCTCCACCCAATGGAAGTTTATCTACAACAGGAGGCGCATTAGCAAAACCAACTTGTATGGTATTGCCTGCGGCTAAGGAAGCAAAATTTGCCCGCGGAATGATGAATTGCAACTGCGATACATTGGAATTGAGTTGTGAATTGACAATTTGAACGGTGTTTGGGCTAACTGCAGTCCAGCCCCACGCTTGATTGGTGCCACTGTACCGGTAGAGAATACCATTCTGAATGAGGTATTCTGCACCCATCGCTGCCCAGAATTGAGGATCCGCATATCCCGTGCTGATATTGTTGTCAGTGTTGATAAAAGCATCATAATTGGTTGGGATAGCCCCACCCTGAATGGTAATATAAAGGTTGGTTACATCGTCTGAAACTACTAGACTTTGAAGGTTCGGAATATAGGGAGTTTCGATCAGGTAAGTAGCCATGCCACCACTTGTAGGCAATTGAGCTACCTCCACGTTGTTTGAGAGCTTGAGGTATCCAACTGTGATTGGTGCGCCTACGGCTAAACTATTGAGAAAGGATTTAGGAATACTAATTTCTTGGGTAGAGTCAGTGGCATCAAATTTCGTATTTACAGTGAGCCCTATTGTAACCCATGCAAACCCGTTCTTGCCATTTGCCGTAGTGGAGTCATGCCTGTACAACACCCCACTAATAATGGCATAGTCCGCGCCCATGTTACTCCATTTCGAGTTATCAACCAAACCTGTTCTCGAAGAATTATCGGTATTCAAAAACAGGTCATAGTTATTAGCCACCGAGGTCATTCCTCCATTTAAAAGGATATAAATATTCTGCTTATCGTCATAAACTTTCATCAACTGGATAAGCGAAGTAGGGGCCGTAACGGTCGGATCAACATAGACCCAATCGGAAGCATTGCCATCTACAGTAATATTGATTGAAGGCTTCGGCACAGTTACCTGAACGAGTAAATTATAGCTAAGCATGTTACCGGACGAAGGCAAAGACCCCAAAACAGTTATACTCTGCAAATCACGATACGCAAGGCCGATGCTGTTTTTAAGTAGATTAATTCCGTAGAGTGATGTCTTGGGAATGGATACCTCCAGCACCGTATCGTTCTTAGCCAGTTGAGAGGCATTCAGTGTTAGAATTTGTACCCATGAAGATTTCCATTCATTGCGATACAAAATTCCTCCTTCAATTTTATAGTCTGCACCGTTTGCCCAACTCTGATAACCCGTGTATGATTTGCCATCGGCATCAATGTACAATTGGTATCCTGTACTAAGTGTACCAGTTGCCAATAAATACAAATTAGCAGCATCATCAAATGCTTTCAATTTCTGTATAGAGGAAGCTGTTCCTGTCAAGCCAATGTTATCCACATTGTTCCAGTCGGCAGTAGCGCCATCTATCACGATAGTAGGAGTAGTTGGTGTTGTTGCTGCCGTTACGGTAATAGTCGCATTCAAATTATTGCTACCGCTGGCTGCATCCCAAGTACCCGTGTTAGCCAACCGAATAGCATATGCAGCATTGCTTGCTAATGAAATGGATGCATCGGGCAAGGCAAGACTCAGTGAATAAGTACCAACCGGAACATCTGCTGGTATTGTAAGTGTCTCATTAATTGTTCTGCTGCCAGAAGACCATTTACGTACATCGGCAGAGGTCGATTGAAAAGGTACAGTATAGACCACATTGGTTGTGGTATTCTTCATCATCAGGTTCAGCTTGCGCAATTTTGCGGGGGCAGCAAAACCATCGTTAATGATGTCTAAAGAAACAGAAAGCCCTTTTCCAATTTCAACTGAAGACTGGATTTTGGCTGCTGTTAACCTTAATCTATAACCTAGTTTCTTTTGGAAATCTGCATAACAATTGTTGGTTGCCCAATTAGTCAATACTGTTGGATGATATACTTCATTTATAAAAGTATAACGATGTAAGGCCATACGTGCAAGTGATGTGGCGCATTCTGTTTGGGTGGTAGGCGCGCAGGTTTCACCGCCTACTATTACATACTTTGAATCATCCGTTACATAATCAATATCAGAAGGAGTTACGTA
>JAIENH010000761.1 GCA_019751475.1 Cyclobacteriaceae bacterium | reverse complement strand
GGATTTGGGATATGCAATTGGTTGGGCTTACGGCTGGATGGCTGATAGCCTTGAGACTATAAGTAGGGGTTTTGCATCTACTAGAAGTGGCTCCCCAGGAGCATATATTCCCAATCTTTAACTTTAAGTGGAAGATAAGGCTAACTCCACTGCCTTGATCACTTAGTAGGTTTATTCAGGCCTTCTCCTCTGAATGAGTCAAAGGAGAAGGCCTTATATTTAAAGAAACTCCCATATTTGATTTGTTTATTCTTAATGTCTGTATCTGGGGGAAAATCCCTCGCCTTTAGGCGAAGACTTTAGTTTAATAATTTTGTATGAAGCGAACACTAGATGACTCAGCGATTTTCTCCCGAATGATTTCCGAGTCTATATGCATTGCTTCAGTCGGCTTTAGCCGATACTAAACCCTTCGGCTTTTAGCCGAAGGTAGTTCAGTAAGCTAACACGTTGATTTGTTTTTCGCTGAATATTAGTTTCAAAAATAGATGCGTAAGAAAATAGCGTCTCGAAGTCTTAGTATACCCCATCTTGAATTATATTTTCAAACGAGCTACTGCCGCTAACAACATAAATGGAAGGCGTTAAAGAAATGCAAATACAAAACAATTGGCTACGTCTCTTAGTCTATTTTCTTTTTTGGATTTTCTGCTCCGTTCTTCTCTATATGCCTGTACTTATATTCAGTCCAAATCTTCCCAGTGGTTTGGGGACTGATCTCTCGCTTTTGAGAAGTAATTTAGTGTATCTCGGAGCAACTCAAATAGCGGCTGTGCTAAGCGTGTTTTTTTCAACCTATTTAATGGTAAGTAAAATTGAGAACAGGAGATTTACAGACATTAAATTGACGTTAGATATAACGAACCTATTAAAAGGCTTTCTATTAAGCACCCTAATTATTCTCACGTTTTGTTTAATAATGCAAATTATTGGAGCAGCTTATTTTTCCTACTCGGCAATTTCACCAAAGATTATTTTTAGCTTTTTCCTATTCTCTATAGTAGCTATCGGAGAAGAAATTATGGTGCGCGGTTATATCCTCAATAATTTGAGAGAGAAATTGAGTGATTATCACGCCATATTTATTTCTTCTTTAATTTTTGGATGTATGCATTTATTCAATGACAGTTTTACTCTAATTGGATTTTTTAATATTACCCTATCAGGATTTTTGCTGGGGACACTCTTCATCAAATCAAATACTCTATCTGCACCCATTGGCCTGCATTGGGCTTGGAATTTTATTCAGGGGCCGATTGCTGGCTTCAATGTTAGTGGGCATAAGGAGGCGGGTATTTTAACTGTTGAAAAATTGGCACCTGATTTTATTACTGGTGGAGATTTTGGGGCAGAGGGGTCAATTCTATTGACCCCTATAATCTGTATCGCCATCTACGTGGTATGGAAATATTATAGACCCTCAACCATTTCGCTATCCAATCAAAAGTTATGAGACTTTATGCTGTGTACGCTATTATAAATGAGGTTCAAGAGAGGTCTATCGCCTATAATCTTGGATATGGTATCGGTTATGTAGTGGCTAGGTATTGGCCATTGATTATTTTATGTGTCATAGCACTTGCCTGGATGTATTGGAGAAAAAAAAGGAACAAGAAAAGCTAAAATTTCAATCAACCTCAACTGGCTGAGTCCTTCGGCAGAAGGATATGTATTTCACATGGTTCATGGCTTGAACTTTATTTATAAACAATAGTGCTGCTTCAAACCTATTTCCCCACCCACACTCGCTCTGCCATAATCTATAATAGTTGCATTGCATTCTTCATTGTTGCAATTGCCGCATTGCCCTATTTAAAAACCGATGTGAGTGTCCGGGCATTCGCTAGCATTCGCCCAGCATCTCAAACTACCATTATACGAAGCGCTGCCACTGGCCGGGTAAAAAAAGTAGATGTTACTGAGAATCAAAGGGTGAAAGTGGGTGACCTGCTTTACCTCATTGAGTCAGAGGCCCTCAATGAACAGGAGAAATTCTACACGGAGAAGATTGCAATCACGGAGGCGTTTATAAGAGACGCTGAGCGGGCATTGACAGCCTCTCGAAATTTCACCACTGCCCCTTCTTTTACCCACGCCCTTTACCGCCAGAGTTTCTACTTGTATCAACAAAAACTAAACGAAGCCCAAACTGCGTTAAACAAAGCCCAAGAATCATATAATCGTCAGCGCAAACTTTTTGAGGAGAAAGTAATTGCTGCGATGGAGTTTGAGAATTTTCAGTTTGATTTGAAAAAGGCAGAGGATGCTATCTCGCAACTTCATGAAACGCAGCGCAACCAATGGCAGGGCGAACTGAAGAATTTTCAGTTAGAAAAGCAAGAACTCGAAAGCCAGCGAGCACGTGTACAAAAGGAAAAGAAAATGCTCACCATCAAAGCACCTGTAAGTGGTACGGTTCAGAATTTGGAGGGAGTCTATCCCGGCAGTATGGTATTTACCAATCAGGAACTGGGTCAGATTTCACCTGACACTAGCTTGATGGTAGTGGCCTATGTGCAGCCTAACGACATTGGCTTCATCAAACAAAATATGAAGGTGCGCCTGCAAGTTGATGCGTTTAACTATAACCAATGGGGCCATGTCACAGGCGTGGTAACTGCCGTGTCTCAGGATATTAAGATCATTGATAACAAACCGGTCTTCGAGGTGCGTTGCTCGTTAGATAAGGACTTTCTTGAGCTAAAAAACGGCTATAAAGGTTTTTTGAAGAAAGGAATGACGTTACAAGCTCGTTTCGTAGTAACCCAGCGGAGCCTGTGGCAGTTGTTGTATGACAAGGTAGATGATTGGATGAATCCAAACTTGAGGTGAATATTTTTATTCGCTGCAAACAGCTTAACGAGAAGAAAAATGTGTGACAGTAACACCAACAATTTCACCTTCGCGGTAACGGTACAAAATATCATTTGCTCCAAGTTCGCTGTCATCCGCGGCTACGGGTGCTCCAAAATTGACGTACATGGTATCCGCTTGCTGATCATAACGCACGTGCATATCCTTTACATGGCTATGGTTAACGGCTCTCAAGACTTTCAAAATAGTATCTATTTCAATTTCTGCCACTTTATTTTTCGTTTTAAAAGTTGGTCAATCTTTGAGGTAAAAAAAGAAGTAATGATAAAACCCTCATCATTCTCTTCCTTGTACGCTACTACCAATAGTTTATCAGCTCTTTTATATACCAATGCAAGAAGTTCATTATTTCCGCCTTCTACTACTACGTCTGGGCTATCAACGGCAAGTATTACATCATTTAAAAATCCTGCCATTTCCGGATGGCCCTCCACTATATGTACCCATCGCTCATCTGTAAGTCGGATTGTTGCCCCTGAAATACTTCTGGTTAAGTACACTATTCAAAGATATGCAAATGTAATTGTTAAGCCAATTGTGCAAGAGACAGATAACTTCATAGCTCCACTATTTTCTTGATGAAGATACCAAAAGTAAAGCAACGTGATATTACTGATTGCGGGGCAGCCTGCCTTGCCTCTATTGCTGCATACTACAAGTTACAGTTACCAGTCGCACGCATACGGCAGTTGGCCTCAACTGATAAGAAGGGAACGAACGTATTGGGCATGATTGAGGCGGCAGAAAAAATTGGGTTTCAAGCCAAAGGCGTAAAAGGGCCATTTGAAAGTTTATTCAAAATACCCAAGCCTGCGATAGCGCATGTAAATATAAAGAATGTGCTCCTTCACTATGTTGTGATTTACCACGCTACACCTAAGTATATCGAAGTAATGGATCCTGGTGACGGTCAGGTTCATCGCTACACTCATGAAGAATTTAAGCAGATATGGACTGGCGTCTTAATGTCTGTATCTGGGGGAAAATCCCTCGCCTTTAGGCGAAGACTTTAGTTTAATAATTTTGTATGAAGCGAACACTAGATGACTCAGCGATTTTCTCCCGAATGATTTCCGAGTCTATGTGCATTGCTTCAGTCGGCTTTAGCCGATACTAAACCCTTCGGCTTTTAGCCGAAGGTAGTTCAGTAACCTGTTTTCTAATTTCTCTACAGAATTCGTTTCAAGACTCTTTACTATCATTTTATTGTGGGTGGGTGCTGGCTTTGTGTTGGACAACGAAATTACTCCTGGTGAGCTGTTATCATTTTATGCTTTGATTGGTTACTTCACTGGCCCCGTGAGCAGTTTGGTCGGCATGAACAAGACTATTCAAAATGCCATAATTGCAGCCGACCGCTTATTTGAAATTATGGATTTAGAACGAGAAAGTAGTGAGAACAAAGTAGCGTTAACGCGCGAAATGATGGGTGATATTGAGTTTAAGAATGTTACTTTCCGGTATGGCTCTCGAGTCACCGTATTTCAGGACTTTAGTTTATTGATTCCGAAAGGAAAAGTCTCCGCATTGGTTGGTGAGAGTGGTTCCGGAAAATCAACACTGATCAATATCCTACAAAATTTGTATCCAACGTTGTCAGGCGGGATACGGATAGGTGAATATGATCTAAAATATGTTGAGAGTAACTCATTAAGGCAATTAGTTGGAGTAGTGCCTCAAAAAGTAGATCTCTTTGCGGGTAACGTGATAGATAATATAGCTGTGGGTGACTATCAACCGGATATGAAAAGAATTGTCTCCATTTGCACTTCGCTCGGTATTCTTGATTTTATTGAAAAGCTACCGGCAGGCTTCAACACTTATTTAGGTGAAAATGGAGCTACTCTTTCAGGAGGACAGAAACAGCGCATTGCAATCGCAAGAGCGCTTTATCGCGATCCCGAGGTACTAATCTTGGATGAGGCCACCTCTTCATTAGATTCTGCCTCCGAACAATATGTCCATCGAATGGTTGAATGGATGCGAGAGAAAGGCAAGACGGTGATTCTTATTGCTCATCGTCTTAGTTCAGTATTAAAAGCAGATAAAATTGTGGTATTAGAAAGTGGCAGAGTCGTGGAAGAAGGTGATCATGAAAATTTGTTAGCCAATAGAAAGCAATATTACAGTTTATGGAAGCAACAATTTCCAATGCTTGAGGATGTGCCTTGAACCTATTTTTAGCCTGTCAAGAAAACCGATAGTAATATCCCTTGCTATTCGGGATTTTCCTTATTTGATAAATGGATTTTAAATCCTTTCTTATCTGCCATTCGACATTTCAAATGTCGAATAAATTGATTGGATGAAGAAAGGCGTGCCTGCCATTGAGAAAGGCGTTACGAAAGGATACTAACGGATATGCAAAGTAACTTTACCTGTATAGAAGAATCCTTTCTTTAGTTTCATCTGAAAAATCCTTGATATCATCTTCAGAAATGTAACCATCATGGAGTATTGCAGCTACTGTTGCTAACCAGCGCGAGCCCGTTAATGTGTCATAACGCTTACTGATTGCCCTGTCTTTTTTTTCAAGGGCTTCGAACAGGTTGTGATAGGCTTCTTTATGACTATCAAATTTCCCTGCTCTCCAGTCAAGCAGAATGGCTTCAAATTTTTTCAGTCCTTCATGGAACTCGGCATCCAGGCCCTTATCAATACACGCCTTTGCAATTTTTTTGTCACTCTTTGAAAGTTTTTGTTGCATGACCACTTGTTACTTTATGAATTAATCGCCAAGAGCTACCAATTGCCGTAAGTCTTTGTCACTCAGTTCGCCAATCCAATTCTCACCTGACGATACCGTGAGATTAGCTAATTGCTTTTTGGAATGCAGCATAGCGTCTATCTTTTCTTCTAAGGTACCCTTGGTGATCATGCGGTGAACCATCACATTTTTTTGCTGCCCAATACGAAAAGCCCGATCCGTTGCCTGGGCCTCTACGGCAGGGTTCCACCACATGTCATAGTGGATAACGTGGTTGCCTGCAGTAAGATTTAATCCTGTGCCTCCGGCCTTCAGGCTAAGAATAAACGTATCGTTTAACGAGTTGTGTTGAAAGGCATGAACCATTTCATCTCTTTCTTTGCGGGTGTTGCCCCCATGCAGCTGTAAGGCTTTTTTTCCAAAGTGTTTCTCAATAACCACGCGCAGCAAATTGCCCATCTCGCGGTACTGCGAAAAGATCAATACCTTCTCGTTAGTTTCATATATTGTTTCCAGCAGTTGCAGGAGCAACATCATTTTTCCAGATTGTTCGGGCTTGATGTCATTTCCATTTTTGAGGTATTGCAGCGGGTGGTTACAGACTTGTTTTAAGATTGTGAGCAATTTCAAAATGATACCCCTTCGACTGATACCTTCAGCAGTTTCTACCTCCTGCATAAGGTCCTTGGTGATATTCTTATAGAGTGCTGCTTGTTCCTTGGTGAGATTACAAAATTGATTATTCTCTATTTTATCCGGCAAATCGTTGATGATGGATTTGTCTGTCTTCATCCTGCGCATAATGAAGGGAGAGGTAATCTTACGAAACTTATCAAGTCGGCTTTTATCCTGATTAATTTCGATGGGCCGGGCATATTCTTCATTAAACCAATGGGTGCTGCCGAGGTAGCCAGGATTAACAAAATCGAGTATGCTCCAATACTCCATCAGCCTGTTTTCAACCGGAGTTCCGCTCAAGGCTATTTTCAGATGGGCTTTAATTTTTTTCACGGCTTTGGCCTGGCCAGTTTCGGTGTTTTTGATGTTTTGAGCTTCGTCAATTATCAATACGTGCCAGTGTTGCTTACCCAACGCTTCGTCTTCGCTGCGGGCTATGCCATAGGTGGTTATGATCACGTCCCAACCATCAAATTGTGCCTGGCGATCGGTGCCGTGAAATATGGCAGCCTTGAGAGTTGGGGCAAATTTTTCAATCTCGGCTTTCCAGTTGCTCAATAGCGTAGCGGGGGCAATCACTAATGCTGGAGCTTCTTGCAGCAGTCCTTCTTCTTTGAATTTTTGTAAAACTGAAATCACTTGCACTGTTTTTCCCAAGCCCATGTCGTCCGCCAATACCGACCCCACTCCTAACTGCGCATTTTTGTACAACCAGCTAAAGCCGCGCTGCTGATATTCGCGCAATTTAGCATTCAAATGCTGCGGTAAGAGAACGTCCTGAATTCTTAACAGTTCACTGATCTTATCTTTAAGTTCTTTATCGATCTGTACAGGCGCCCCTTCGTAATCGCTGCTCAAGGCAGCCTGCAGCAAAGCAAAGGAGGTAGGTGTAGAAGGCCTTGAGAGTTTTTTGATCACCTTCTCAATCTCTTCCTGGGTCATCATGACATATTGATCACGAATTTTTACCAGGCCTACTGACTGGCTGGCCAATTTTAAGAACTCCTCTTTACTTACAAAGTTATTTCCTAACGCTATCTTCCAGTCATAGTCCAATAGGTCTACCAGCGAAAAATACTTTCTATTGTTGTTTTTTGAAGTGAGTGCTATTGTAACCTGTGGTTTTGAAAGGTATTGCAGACTTTTAGGCAATAGCGTTTGAATGCCAAACAGGCGCATGGCCGGCAAGATGCCGTTCAGTACTTCTGCAAAAGTTTGAGAAGTATACTGTAAGTTTGATTTTCCTTTTGATGCAATGACATCGTTGAGGCCAGGTAGGTACTGGGTGAGTAGCTGCAAATCTTTCAGCGCAGCGAATTGGAGGTCGCTTTCAGCGTTCATAAAACTGTGCAGGCTCTCTACAGGCTGCAGGGGGGCTGCATTATTTTTTATGAGTACCTCCACTTCAAATCCAGCGCCCTCATTCTCATGTACTTGCAGTATAGGCGAGAAGTTCTTTTTACTTATGTAAAACCTACTTAGCCATAGCTGTATTGTATTTGGGATTTCTCTTTCAGAGAAACTTTCAAAGCGATCAGGCGCGTTATTAAAGAATAGTTCTTCCATTCTCCCCGATGTTTTGATCCGTCCTACCTGGGCGTAGTATGCCTTCACAGATGCATTGGCAAAGAAGCTGCATATCAATGTAAGGGCCTCCACAGGGTTAGCCGGAGTTAGTGAAGTTTTGGGTTTGGGAGATTTAGTTTTAGTTGCCTTGATGATGCTGATTTGTAGGAGGTTTGACGGATACCATTGCAACAGATCGTCAAAAACCTTTTTCACGCTATCGTTGATGAGCGCTGGTATCCATTGCATGCGATATTCCTCCTTACCGCTTTTAAACAAACGTGGGAGTAAAGCACCTTGCTCAACTAATACATTGCAAAACCGAAAGGTGCGATACAGTGCTATAAATGAGGCTGAGTAATTGTCAAGGTGTTTGCTTTCGGTTTGCGCTAACAAAACAATTAACTTTTGATGCTCTATACGATATGTTTTTTCGCTGCTGTCTTTCGCCCAAAAATCAAACTGACCGTTCTCATTAACAACACAGGTATAAGTATAGTAGCGAAACTCGCTGGGAAGTGCAAGCTGTATTTTTTTCAGATCGTCCAAATAGGCTTGCTCATGTTTTGCATGCCGTTTATAATAATTTTGAATTACGGCTTTAAAATCACCACGATAAAAAAGTGGATTAGCCGTGAATAAATGCGGCAGGGTAGGTAGTAAGTTTTCGATTTGCGAAAAATCAGGAATGGGAGGAGACGCTTGTAATGTTTTTGTCTTCTCTGCTTTTGGGGCCACGCAATCGTGAATAGAGAAAATACGCTCTTTCTCAAGCTCTTGCAACTTTACTTTTTGGGCCCCCAGCTCACCCACCAGATCAAAATTGTGCAACAGAAAAACAAGGAACGGATTTTGATCTATTTCATTTGCGATGATATAAATAACTGCCGCAAGATGTTTGCAGGGCACAGCCCAATCCGGGCACGAGCAATTCAATTTTATGTCCTGCCAGCTTTGCGGAAATATCTTCACGTTGTTTCGTTCTGCTAGTTCGAGTAGTTCTGCAGGCAACTGACGGTTCAGCAATTGCGAAACAATAAGAGGACTATTTTTTATCTTGTCTATAAAAACTTTCTTATCCTCATCAAAAAAAGGGGGTACAACTATCGTAATATCATAAGGCTTAAGCCTGCTGCCACGTACCTTTGCGTTGATCCTGTTTTCAGTAATTTTAACGGAGATGACTTTGCCCGTATTGGCGTAGCTTCTTCCGCGCGGAAGACGACTCGAAAAGTCAATTCTATTGAGTGCGTTTAACCATTGCCCACCCCACCACGTGCGCCCGTATTGTGCCATCAGTACTTGCTAATTTTCAGGAAAACTATCAGATGAAACCCGAAAGAAAAAGCAGGCGATCAAACAAATTTAGCGACACCCCCGTAGGGCTTTAGCCGGTTAGCTTTCTTTATTAGATCAAATCCAACAAAAGTCAGTGATCG